>CAZPCG010000221.1:0-4446 GCA_964584875.1 uncultured Spirochaetota bacterium | reverse complement strand
ATATCTCAAGGATTTGCCTGGCCCACTCTATCGCAAGCATTGACTCCTTCTCGGTGAGAAACTCTATGCCGTATTCGGACTTTACATAGAGCTCGAATAACCTTTCGAACTTTTCGGCCGCAACACCGCCGAGGGACTCTTTCGCAAGAGGGATGAGGACAGAAACTTTGCTTGAGTAACCTTTCCCCCTCATGGCAAGAGCCATCTGGACTGCATGCTTTGAGGCGATGAAACAGAAGTCAACCGGACTGTAGGAAGGGTGCTCCTCAAGGATTTTCTCTGCCATTTCCACCTTTCCCTTCTCGAACTCCCTAGACTTTTCAAAATATTCAGCATATTTGATGTGTGGTGGCTCAGGGGAGAAGTTGAGGTCTACTGCACCCCATATTATGCGCCCCTCACTCTTCACCGAAGTGTGGAGTGGGTTTTTCTCTTTGCGGAAATTCTCAGCCGTTGCAGGTACAAGAGTAATGCTTCTTTCCTCATCGAGTTCCACAGCAATTTCGCTCAGGGATTTTCTAATCCCATCATCTACCCTATGAAAGACAACGAACAGGTCAATATCGGATTCATCCCTGGCGGTCCCTTTCGCCCAGGAACCGTAAAGTAGGATACCGGCTATATTATCCTGAAATCGGGTCTTGAGTTTTTCCGTTATCCTTTTCAGAGTGGACTTTACGCTCTCCGGTAGCTCTTTTTTGCTCATTTTCGTCGATAAGGACTTTATTTTCTATGGCGGCCAATCCTGCAATGGCCGGCGTTAAGCTCATCACTAATGAAAGGTATCAATAGAAAATAATTTTACCTCAGCTTGTAATTTTTAAGACTATTTTTTTGGAATCAAATAAAAGGCTTGTAGTTATTTTTTGATTTTGATATTTTGATGGTATATTATATAGTTATCTAAAATAGTCATAAAAATGTACTTGTTGAGTGGTCATATGAGTAGAATCGTTAATATTGCTGAAGGGAAAAAAAACTTCAGCCGCCTAATACAGGACGCTTTCAGAAACAAAGAGGAAATCATTATAGCTAAGAGGGGAAGGCCGGTAGCGGTGATCGTCCCCTACGAAGAATATAAGCAGTCAAGAAGGCTGGCAGGGTATAATAAGATCTTGGAGGCGAGGGAGATTTTTCAGAAAACGGGCATCTCTGCTGAGAGTGTTTATATTGAATCCAGAAAACAGCTCGAAGGTAAACTGTGAAACAGGTGGTCATAGACGCGAGTGTGGTACTCAGGTGGTATCTCAAAGACGAAGAGAACGGGCAAAAAGCCCTGGATATCCTCTATGGGTTTGTTTCAAAGAATATAGATATTTGTGCCCCCGCCCTTTTAATATATGAAGTTTTCAATGGATTATGGATTGCTAAAAAATTAGGGAGAATTGAAAAGCAGGCAGTTTTGATTGCGCTGGAGGGTTTTCTTGGGCTTGGAATCGAGTTTTTCGACATTTCCGATACGTATTCACGTATCTTAGATTACTGTGAGATTTTTAACTGTTCTGTATATGATGCAAGTTATCTAGCTGTATCCGCAATGAAGGGAATATCTATGATTACTGCTGATAGAAGATTGTATCAGACAGTAAAAGATGAACTGGGCTGGGTGAGTTTTCTTGGGGAAATGTAATTCATTCTTTCCAAAATAGGGAAACAACAATTGCCAACTGCACGAATATTCAGGTAGTTTTGCTTCCAAATTGCCATTATACATTTTCATGATGAAATATCCTTTACTGAGTTGAGCCTTCAGATTAGCAAGGCGATTGATAACAGCCCGGTAATTAGCCCATGCCTGAGTATTTAAAATCAGTTAATCCCGGAGACAGGCAGGTTTGTGAGGAGCAGCCGAAGACCGCTCCCAGGCTGCGTGATTACCAGCAGGAGTGTCTGCAAACGATACTCTCGCAGTACAAAACGGGGGTCCGCAGGCAGTTGGTTTGCCTGCCCACGGGAACAGGCAAGACCGTTATCTTCGCTTCATTTCCCCGGTTTTTCAGGATGAAGAAGCGGATGCTCGTCCTGGCCCACCGGGAGGAGCTTTTAGACCAGGCACGCCAGAAGATAATTCGCGCCAATCCCCAACTCTCCGTTGAGATCGAGCAGGCCTCCCGCAGCGCAACCTCCTCATGCGATGTCGTTGTGGGCAGCGTCCAGACGCTCGGCCGCAGGGGCTCTTCCAGGATCAAGCGCCTGGATCCGGAGGAGTTCTACCTTGTGGTAGTAGATGAAGCTCACCATGCTATCGCCCCCACCTACAGGCGGGTTCTGGGGTGGCTTGGCGTTATGGAGCCCGGCACCCGCAAGTTGCTCGTTGGCTTTACCGCTACGCCAAAGCGCGGTGACGGCCAGGGCCTCGATAGAGTGTTCGAGGAGATCGTGTTCTCCCGAACCCTTCCCGAGATGATTGCCTCAGGCTATCTTGTACCGGCTTCAGGCTACCGAGTTGAAACGAGTGTTGACCTCTCTCAGGTGAGAATAAGGATGGGGGATTTTGTTTCTTCTCAGCTATCGGAGGCGGTGAACATAAAGGAGCGTAACGACCTGGTTGTAGAGATATTCAAGAAATACCTGGCAGACAGGCGAACGCTTTGCTTCTGTGTGGATGTGGCTCATACGCATAGCCTGGCAGAAGCGTTCCGCAGTGCAGGGGTTCCTGTCGCGAGCATAACGGGAGAAATGGAACCGGCGAAACGGCGCGATGCATTGAAGAGTTTCAGTGAAGGCAGGGTCCAGGTTCTCACCAACTGTATGGTACTTACCGAAGGGTATGACGAATCCTCGGTCTCCGGCATTATTATCGCCCGGCCTACGAGATCATCTCTTCTCTATATCCAGATGATAGGTCGGGGTACCAGGCTTCACCCCGGCAAGAGGGATTTGATGATCATCGATCTGGTGGATGTAACGAAAGACCATAGCCTGGTCACTCTGCCGAGCCTGTTCGGCCTCTCTGACAAGTTCGACCTGGAAGGAAACACGGCAGCCCAGGTGCAGGAGGCGCTCCGCTGGGTTGAGCAAAACCGCCCATGGGTCAGGGCCGATCTCGCTGTTTCCATGAGCGATCTTCGCTACCGCTGCCGGCGGGTCGACCTGTTCGATCTCCAGGTGCCCGAGGAGCTTGAGAGTTACGCAGAGTTTGCATGGACGGCGGTCGGTCCGGGCAGTTACAGGCTCACCCTGGGGGGTGGAGAATCAATCACGGTTGCTTCAACCATCCTGGGCAGGTGCGAGGTTACGCTTCGTTCAAAAGGGCAGGAAAAGGCGGTATCAGAAGCGGGAAGCGCCACTGCTGCTATTCGTAGCGCAGAACGGTTTGTAGCGAAGGAAAAACCCGGAGCAGTTGGGCTGGTCTTGCGAGGCACCAGGTGGCGAGGGGAGCCTGCAACCGGGAAGCAGATCAAGCTCATTAAGGGAAAGCACTTAGAGGTGCCTCCCGGGCTTACCAAGGGGCAGGCGAGTCATCTCATTGCTCTGCTTTCTGCGAGTGGAAAGCGGGGCTTCTAGACAGATTCCCCTGCAACGGTAATTATTTTTTTTGAATCATAGACTACTCTTTTTCAATCCTGCTTAAATTTCTCCCGATGACGACGCCATTGATGCTCGCCTGCATCAGACCCCTTGTGATTCCGGCTCCGTCTCCTGCAGCGTAAAGCCCCCTGATGTTTGACTCGAAGCGGCTGTCTGTCTTGATGCGGTTTGAGTAGAACTTAACCTCAACGCCGTAGAGCAGGGTCTCATCACTGTCAAGACCGGGAAAGATATTATTCAGCGCCTCTATCATCTCCTTAATGTCGAGCATGATCCTGAACGGGAGCACCAGGCTCAAATCGCCGGGAACGGCATCATGCAGGGTGGGCCTGATGTTGTTCCTGTCAAGCCTCTTTGCGGTTGTTCTCCTTCCTCGTTTCAGGTCGCCAAGGCGTTGAATGATGACCTTGTTTCCCGAAAGCATGTTTGCAAGACCTGCGATGTACTTGCCGTACTTGATGGGGTCCTTGAAGGGCTCGGTGAAGTAGTTTGAGACGAGTATGGCAAAGTTGGTATTGTCGGTTTTATACTCCTCCGATTTGTAGCAGTGGCCGTTCACCACAGCGAGGTTGTCGTCGTAGTACTCTGTTGACACGATACCTGAGGGGTTGTTGCAGAAGGTACGCACCATGTCATCGAAGATCGGAGTGTAATATACGAGCTTGCTTTCGTAGAGAGACTCGTTCACCTCCCTCATGATCTCGTTTCGAACCTCCACCCGGACGCCGATGTCAACAACCCCGACCTTTGTCATGATGCCGTACTTCTCGCACATTCCGCTCAGCCAATCAGCCCCGTCCCTCCCGACGGCAAGGACGACTTCATCGGCATGGTATGGTCTGTCTGCAACCACACCTTTTGCTGAGTGGTTTTCGATTATGAGGTCACTGACGGGATTGTGGAACAATATCTCTA
>CAZPCG010000220.1:0-4458 GCA_964584875.1 uncultured Spirochaetota bacterium | reverse complement strand
GCAAAAACTACACGGTATACGAAGAAAAAATATTTATCGTTAAAGGTAATTTCTTCTTGACGGAGACTGTATCTTTTATTAGTATCTTAAAGTTCAGCCTTGATTCAGGGGAGCGGAATGCGGTAAAGCCGCAGCGGTCCCGCCACTGTATCCGGGGATGAAAGCAGCAGTTTGCCATTGCTTTTCGGCCGGTCTAAAGACCGAAAGGTGAGAAGGCGCTGCGAGTAAGACGAACCGGAAGCCAGGAAACCCTCCTGAATCGTTAACCTTCGAGGAAAGGGAATGGGCCCTTCAAACTACCTACTTTACAGATTTTCCACTTCAAGAACAGATCTATCCAAAGCAGCTATCCCAAAAAACCCATCCTGCTCCTGCTTACACCCCATAAAGGTTAAAACGGCTGACAGACGGACAGAGCATAATTTTTCAGGAGGCTGCAAAATGAATAAAAGATACCATCTACTTGTATGCACCGCTGTTTTTTCACTGTTTCTTTTTACCGGCCGTCTGCCATTGCCCGCCGAAGACACTGAACTGGAGATCGAGGAGATCGTCGTTACCGCCACCAGGGTTGAAACAGCGCTCCTCGACGCCCCCACCCACATAACCATCATTACCGGGGAAGACATAGCGAGGCAGGGCGCAACCAACTTTGCGGACATCCTGAGCCTTAAGGCCGGAATTACCATCAACGACTACGGCCCTGAGGGCTCATTGAAGAGCGTCTCCATTCGAGGCTCCGACAGCTCAGGTGTTCTCATCCTGGTCGATGGCATCAGGATGAACGACAGCAGGCAGAGCGGTGTTGATCTTTCGCTAATCCCCATTGATATGATCGATCGGGTAGAGATCATACGGGGTGGCACAAGCGCCCTTTACGGAGCCGACGCTGTTGGCGGGGTTGTGAACATAATAACCAGAAAGAAAGCCGAAAACAGCCTCAGGTTGAGCGTCGAAAATGGAAGCTACATTCCCCGAAAGGCTGTGAAGGTTTCAGAGGGAGCTGTGGAGGAAAAGGCAGATGCCTCACTACTCGATCTGGTGGATACGCAAAAAGTAGTCGTGGGGTACTCAAGGGATGTTGGCAAAGCCTCGGTGGTCGCATCGGGGTCATTTACCAGGGCGAAAAACGAGTTCGTCTGGAATGATGATGAATACACCGGCGATTACCGAAAGCGCATCAATGCCGATATGATGGGCACTGACCTCTATGCATCATTGCTTTTACCCGCTTTCGGAGGCCAGTTCGATATAACAGGAATGTTCGGGTATAGCAGAAGGGGCGTGCCCGGAAAGATAGATCCCACCGATTTTTCCCTCTCAACAGACGCACGGCAGAAAAACATTCTCACAAACGGATCGATTCACTACAGCACAGATCGCTTTCTCAGCGATTTCCTGACATTCGATGCCACGGCTTACCACCGGTTCAGTGTTCTCGGCTACGAGGACCCCGATGACTTTTTCCCAGTCGATTCCATGCATAAAACACACTCAGCGGGTATAGATGCTCACCAGGAGCTTCTATCCTTCGATATCTTCACTCTGATCTATGGGGCTAACCTCCACCTGGACTTCGTTGACAGCACTGACATAGGTACTAAGGAGAGGGTGAGCGGGGGCCTTTTCCTGGAAGTACCGCTCTATGCCCTGACGCGGTTCACCATAATCCCTTCTCTCAGGTACGATCTCTACTCCGATTTTCCCGATACCTTCGACTACAAGCTGGATGGCATATACAGCCTATCGGAAAATGCCTCACTGAAGGCAGGGTTTGCGAAATCCTACCGGGCGCCCTCGCTGAACGACCTCTACTGGCCCGCTGACCCCTGGACCGAGGGCAATCCCGATCTCAAACCGGAAACGGGATACAGCGGCGAGGTCGGCCTGTCGATGCGCCGCAAGCGACTGAGCTGTGACGTCTTCACCTTCACCCGCTACATGCAGGATGAGATAGAGTGGACAGAGGGTCCGGATTTTATCTGGCGTCCCTACAACATCGGAGAAACCTTCTACCTCGGTGCAGAAGCGGCAGGAAGCATCGAGGTGCTCAAGGGCCTATGGATCGACCTGAACTATACCCTCACCTACAGCTTCGTTCTCAAAGGCGCATCGGGAACCTATTCGATAAGCGATGATAAAAGGGTCCCCTATGTGCCTGTGCATTCCCTCAATGGGTGGATAAGGTATACCCCGGGGAAAAATAGCATCGGGTTGAGCGCACAACTGGAGAGCAAACGGTATACCAACGAGACTAACACAAACAGTGTGGATTCCACCGCAGTGTTCAACGCTCGTTATACGAGAACCCTTTCAGAAGCTCTTTTACTTAAGATTGCCGTTGACAACATATTCAACGCAACATACGAAACTGTTGAAGGTTACATAATGCCGCCCCTTTTCATCAGAGCTGGAATAGAGGCACGCTTTTAGCCCGCCTGCTTGTCCATAAACGTGGAACGGCAGGCATCCCCATGCAGCATACCCATACCCTGGCGGATGCCTGCCATCCATATACCACCCGAAATAGCATTATTGACATATCCACATGCAAGAGCTACATTGACTTTATGTTAAATCTTTTTGAACCCTTCGGGCGCCGGGTTCTTACCATTATCGATGATTTTGCAACCTTTGGTGGCTACACCTTCCTCGTTCTCAAAACGCTCCTCCGAAGTAAGCCGGGAGGACGAAAAGCAAGGGTGAACGTTCTTTTCAAGCAGGTGCTCTTCACAGGGGTTGATGCTCTCCCCGTGGTTGCCCTCGTGTCGCTTGCCATCGGCGGTATTGCAATAATACAGTCGCTCACCTATCTCCCAAAGTTCGGGGGCGAATCGTTCATAGGAAACATACTCATCACGGTTATCATAAGGGAGCTGGGCCCGCTGCTTGCGGGGTTCATCGTAATCGGTCGGTCTGGAACGGCAATCACAACCGAAATAGGAAACATGGTCGTTTCACACGAGGTCGAAGCTCTTGAATCCATGGGAGTGGACCCGGTGCGCTACATCGTCATACCAAGGGTCTTTGGATGCACCGTCTCACTCATCGCTCTGAATGTTTACTTTGATATATTTGCGATCATCGGGGGATTTCTCGTGTCAAAACTGGTTTTGGTCACGAGCCTCACGGTCTTTCTCGAACGAATTCTTGAATCAATGGTTCTCTCGGATATTACGATAAGTTTACTGAAGGGTATGATATTCGGCATACTCATATCACTGGTCTGCACCTACCGGGGCTTTTCTGTGAAGATATCCTCAACCGAGGTGCCGCAGCAGACGACGAAGGCGGTTGTGCAGGCAATCACCGCCCTTTTCCTTGCAGACGGGATCATAACCTTCATATACTATGTTTAGGGGAGTCAATTCTACGGAAAGCAAGACGTGTCAGGAATGGCCGTTTAGCTGCTAAATGAAGGACAGGGTTGTGATGCAGAAGGCGTTATATGATGAATCAAGTAAAGGCTCAGAGATTGCTATATGCTGTATTTGCGATATGCTATATTTACTTAAGGAAGAAATACAGAAGATGAAGATATGGAAGACAATATTCTTGAGATAAAGAATATCCACCATTCCTACGGGAGTGAGGCCATCCTCAACGATATTTCAATGGCCTTCCCCATGGGCAGGCTTATCACCATTACAGGGCCCTCCGGCTCCGGCAAGAGCACGCTTCTGAAAATCACCGCAGGCCTCATCTACCCCGACAGCGGCACCGTCATCATGGATGGGGTCGATGTATTCAGCCTGGCAAGGAGCAGGCTGTTCGACATGCGGAGGTTTTCATGCTTCGTTTTCCAGGATTCAGCTCTCATCAGCAACCTGAGTGTCTTCAACAACATTGCCCTCCCATTGCGATACCACTACAACCTCCCGGAAAGTGAGATAGAAAAAAGGGTTGCGGACATTCTGAAAAACTGTGGGATCGAGGGGATACGTGATGCTCTTCCGGCCCACCTTTCCTTAGGGCAGAGAAAGCTCGTAGGATTTGCGAGGGGACTGATTGTGGAGCCAAAACTGATCTTTCTCGATGAGCCGGTATCAGGAATAGATGCAATAGCGCGAAAAAAGATGCTCGACATCATAATTCCCCTCAGGGACGATCCGAACATAACACTGGTAGTGGTTAGCCATAGCCTTGATTTCATCAAGGATTATGCGGATTATATCGCACTCCTGTATGAGAAGAACCTTATTGCCTACGGTAAAAGGGATGAGATATTGAAGTCGGACAACCCCATCCTGCAGAGCATCCTCTCAATCATCGTAGATGAAAGAGCTCAAGTTGCAGAAGAGGTTCTGGGTCTGCTTACCGGGAAGGGATGAGTTGATTCTGAGTTTGCATAACGAAAGAGGAAAATGATATGTCTTTCAAGTTTCGGCACCTGGAGAAGATAGTCGGGGTGTTCCTCACCATAGTAATTCTCGTCATCATCGCAGTAATCATGCTTAT
>CAZPCG010000219.1:0-4468 GCA_964584875.1 uncultured Spirochaetota bacterium | reverse complement strand
AACCTATCCGTACCGGATCACCTCTACGGCCTCGCTGAAGTTCCTGAACACACCGGAGGAAACAGCGCCATTGATAGCCGCTCCGACTGCTGCCTCCTCCTCATGGGCTGGAATCAAAATCTGCCTTTTAAAAAGCTCTGAGGCAATCTCCCTGAGAGTGGGGTTTCTCCGAAACCCATTCCCGCTTCCGATGATGTATTTCCTCTCCTCGATGACCCGCGGGTCCATCATGTCTTTCAGGATGGAAACAATACCCTCGAGGGTACCATGGATGAGACCTGCGGGGGTGAAGTTTTCCATGCTTATCCCCCCTATCCTGCCGCATGCTTTTGGGTCACTCCGCTTCCCCGCAAAAAGGGGATAAACCACCAACCCCGCACTATCCGGAGCCCGTCTTGCAAGCTCCTCCATCTGCTCCCAGAGGTTATGAAAATCGCTCATGCCGAACAGCTCCTCCCCCGTCTTCTTAAAAAAATCATACAGAGCGGCGTACACCACTCCTCCAGAGAGTGCATTTCCCGCCACAAGCCACGCGTTCCCGACAAACGGCCTGAGAACCACATCGTAGCCGTCGATCACCCCCTGAAGACCGGTGTCCACAGGACTACGAACGGCGAGGGATATCTGTGAGCCGGTGCCAATGTTTACGAGCAGTGAGCTGAAATGCTCCCTCACACTGCCCAGATAGCTTGCCTGATTGTCCCCTATAGGTACGGCAACAGGGACTCGCTCCTGACCGAGGAGGGACTTCACGAGCGGGTCCTCAACGACACCTGTAGTAGTTGTGGGAGAGACGGTTTTCGGGAAAAGGTTCACATTAATTCCGAGCCCCGAGAGGTAGTGTAAATCCCAGCACAAAGCCCCGCTGTCAAAGGCCCCTGTACTGTCTGCCATGGTATAGTCCATCACAGGAGCTATACTGCCAGTAAGGAGCATGGCAAAATAATCGGGCGGCGTGCAGATTACTGCCAGGTCTCCGTGCTTCCCGCTCCTCACCCAATCGTACAGCGTAACAATACCATACCCGCTTGAAACAGGTCTTCTGCCCGCTCTCTCATGCATCTCCTCTATCAGCGTTTTTCCACATTCTACCAGACCGTGACCCCGCCCGTCCTGCCATGTCACCAGGTTTGTCACCGCCCTCCCCTCCCTGTCAACACCGAGCACTCCATGCATCTGGCCGGTAATTCCGACTGATAAGACCCTTGCCTCACCATCGCCAAGCAGCTCCTCCATGCCCTGGTAGAACACCTTCTGGATCTGCACTACATCCTGCTCCTTCAGCGCTGGATCGGCAAGGCGGAGATCGGCATTGGTATGAAACGAGCAGCAGCGGAGCAGTTTCTTCCCATGGGGGTCCACAAGCACAAAAGCGATCTTCGATGTACCGAAATCTATGCCGAGTATGGTATCCATTATGGTATCCATTGATGATACCTCACAATTCTCTCCTCAACAGCGAAAAGGGTAACTTATACAATAAATTCATATTATCTTACTGTCTGCAAAAAAGAATGTAAAATTCTATAATGAATGGTCAGGCTGAGGTAACATATCATCCTGTAAAATAAATCGGCAAGGAGCGTACAGTGAAATTCGTTCCATCTATTGAGCTTATCAGGGATGCTGAATTGCGTGGCTATGCGGTTCCCTCCTTCTGCGCCTGGAACGCCGAGGCGATGAAGACGATTCTCGACGTTGCGGAGGAGCTTCGCGCACCTGTTATAGTGATGAACGGCTGGGCCGAATTCCCCATTATTCGCCCCGGAATCATAAGCTCGTATGCCCAGGGGCTGATTCAGCACTACAAAATCCCGGCTTCACTACACCTCGATCACGGCCAATCCATAGAGGAGGTCAGGGAATGTATCGAAGCTAACTACACCTCGGTGATGCTCGATTTTTCAACAAAACCTTTCGAGGAGAATGTTTCGGCTTTGATGAAAGTGGTTCAGATGGCCCATCCACGGGGCGTAACCGTCGAAGGGGAGCTTGGTGCCATTGGAAGGATCGATTCGGAAACTGCCGAAGGTGCAATTCCCTCTTCCCTGACCGACCCCGGGGATGCCGGAATATACGCTCAACAGACGGGCGTCGATATGCTTGCCGTATCCATCGGGAATGCCCACGGTATCTACCGTGAGCTTCCGAGATTTAACTTCGACATACTCCGGCAGATTCACGAAGCACTCCGCATTCCTCTCGTTTTGCACGGTGGCTCTGGAACTCCCCAGGAGGACCTTGCCAGGGCAATCTCCCTTGGCATTGCCAAGGTGAACGTGGCAAGCGAGCTTGTCCACACGGTACGGAATTCACTTATGGAGCAGTGGCAGGCAGGAAAAAACCTCTGGATATCCCTCGCATGCGAGCCAGCCTACCGCCTGATGGCCGATGTCGTGAGGAAATGGTTTTACAAAACCGGCGCCGCAGGAAAGGCTTAGAAAGTTAGAAACTGACACAAACACAATAAGCAAAATGTCATTGCGAGGCGAAGCCGAAGCAATCTCCAACCCTGGACAGTATTAAATGCGTATCAGATGATAAGCCCCTCGATACGCCCATCGAGCTCCCGCTGGCTTTCAGCAAACGATGCCAGGCCTGAAAGGTTGAGCAGTGAATCAACCGCCGCCTCTTCCCTGCGAATCCGGGCTTCCCACCTGCTTTGAAGAGGGATCTTCCCGTCAGAGGCTATTTGCCCCAGCTCCTCTTTGTTCAATCGGGGAAAAAGATCATGAATCCCTGAATCATGGGCCATCTCCACAAGCTCCTTACCCGATGAAGGTGGATTTGCCACGAGCGCTCGCGCATACCCCTGCTCTTTTTCTGGAACATCCCAGAGCTTTGTAAGCTTGAGGCTCTCGCTTTTAACCCCTTCAAAAAGCGTAACTTCGTATTCGCTCCCTATCTGCGATTTCCATTTCCCTGGCAGCTCTTTTTTTGCCGCTTCTGCTACCTTCACAGGCATGGTGAAAACATCGACACCCGCAAGGTCACGGAGCTGGCCCGCTGAGCGCATGCTTGCAGCAATCTGTTGCGTAACCCTTCCTGTTTCTTTCGAAAGCTCCGAAACCCACCGCTGGCTTTCAAGCGTCGCCTTCTCTCCCACCATGAGGCCATCCCCGAGCCTGTTATCTGCAACGTAGGAGTTGAGCCTCCCCAGGAATACATTCACGTAAGATGGGAAGGCGAAAAGGGTTGCAAGGTAGTTATGCCGGGCGCTGAACCCGAGGGTGAAGTTGACGGGAATGCCCTCTTCCCGCAATCTCCGGGTTGCGAGGAGCCCCTCAGGGGTGAGGGGAACCTTTATGATGAAATGCTCTGGTGCTATGCGGTGGAATCGCCTGGCGTAGGATATCGTCCTCTCAATGTCGTGCGCCAGGTCGGTATGCAGCTCTACACTCACCTTTGCACCAAACCGCTTCACCAGATTTAGTCCATGCACCGCATTGAGGATGAATGCGATTTCGACCACCCTCTCATGTAGATCAAGCCCTGTAAGAACCGCTCCCGCTTTCTTTACAAGCCCATCGTAGATGCCCTTCTGCACTTCGATGTTGAGCAGGGTGTTGTTTGTCGTGAGGGCGGTGAACTCCCCGCACCACAATGACCCTGCCGCTTCAATATCCCCGGTATCAAGCCAGAGCCCGGTACCGGTGTCTTTAAGCGCCTTCCAGAAAGGATCAGAGGGAAATTGCGGGGGTTTACCCGGAAGGGGCGCCTTTTCTAGCACGAACTGGTATATCTCTTCTGCCGTCTTTTCTTTCATATCCTCACCTCGACATGCGCTCCACAATGTCCTTTCCGGCATATCAGCCGTGTAGCATTAACATTCATTAAAAAATATAGTATGAAAATCCCATTTGTAAAGCCGTAATGTCTACAGCCACAACAAAGACCATCACCAACGTAATTTGGCTGTAGATCACGTGTTATTGATACATCGGGTGGGAATCCGCCGTGTGATAGGTATAATATGATCATTTGAGCCTCTGCGGATCTATTCTTGTGATCTGGGGAATGATATCGAAGTGAGGGTCTGTGGAGATAATTTCTTTTATCCCGTTATTGATCATGGTCGCAGCGTGGAAGGCATCTCGTGTTTCAATCTGGGGGTGGGACTCCATGATCTCCATCGCAAGTGACACTTCCTTTTCGGTAACGGGGAGGATTTGAAAGGCGATTACCATTGCTTCACGCACCAGGCGTATCCCAAGGCGAAGCTCTTTTATTGATTGATAGCGATAGAGTATCTCTTGAATGATCTCTGTACTTATTGAAGCCCGGATCTTTTCATTACGAATTTTCTTGATTATAGAGACACATGCGGGTTTCAGCGGATGATCCCGACCTGCGGAGTAGATAAATATATTTGAATCGATAAAATAATCGGCCATTGTCATTTATGAAATCCATGCTCCCGGGCAAGTTCTTCTTCAAACTCATCCCAGGGCTCTGGAACCGGTACAGG
>CAZPCG010000218.1:0-4482 GCA_964584875.1 uncultured Spirochaetota bacterium | reverse complement strand
ATGACCTGGGTGGGAAGGGCGGCCTCTTGATGGGGCCTGAGCTTACCAGAAAGTATGCAATCCCCTGTTATGAGAGGATTGTGAACCTGTGCAGCACGTTCCACGTTCCGGTTGCGCTCCATTCCTGCGGAAATGCGGTAGACATCATTCCCGAACTTATTGAGATCGGTGTGGTGATGTACAATCCTGTTGAACCGACCTCGGGAGCAGATATATATGAGGTTTATAAGAAATACGGTGATAAGATCTGCTTCAGCGGGAACATCGACATTGCCGGTGTGCTCGCCTTCGGGACTACAGGTGAGGTTGAAAAGGACGTGAGAGAGCACATAGAACAACTTGCTCCAAGCGGAAACTACATCCTCACATCGAGTCACAGCATCACAAACGATATCCCCTTTGAAAACTTCATGGCCATGATCGGTGCTGGACACAGGTATGGACGCTATCCCCCTGGAAAGGATACGAGGCCTCATCCTGACTGCTTCGCAGCAAACAAGCTTGAAGAACTGCTCCAGCGTGAGGATGAAGAGGAGGCCGAGGAGAAGGTCTTTACCCCCGAAACAA
Organism: uncultured Spirochaetota bacterium; assembly: GCA_964584875.1. Taxonomy (GTDB): domain Bacteria; phylum Spirochaetota; class B62-G9; order B62-G9; family DRHN01; genus CAZPCG01. Next base: position 3,915 of record CAZPCG010000218.1, on the reverse strand, counting down.
GGTATGGTGTATGCGGTGGATGCGGAAACAGAGCGGTTACCTTCCTCCTGCCTTCAGGGCAGAAGCTCTGTGAACGCTGCTTCAAACGTGAGGGATGGAACCTGGTCCATCATGGACCCCAGAAGGGGTGGAGGAGAGGTTAATAATACAGGATCTGCTCAATTAAAGAAGGGTAGCATACCATCTCAAGTAGTATCGTGCAGAATCAATACAGGATGTCTTCTCAAAATCTGAGCTGGGAGGATTTCATGGAAAGACTTGCTCTCATGTACAGGGTAAGGCCTGGCAAAAAAGAGGAGTATATAAGGGCACATGAAAATGTATGGCCTGAAATTACGAAAGGATTGAAGGATGCCGGTTGCCGCGAAATGACGATCTTTTCCAGGGGCAACCAGTTGTTCCTCTTCGCGCTAATAGAAGACATTGATGAATTTAACAGAATTCGTGCGGAGAACCCTTACTACCATAAGTGGAATGACTGGATGCATGAGCTTCTGGAGCATCCCTTCGATGGTGAAGAGCCTTCTGCCTTTGCGCGCCTTGATGAAGTCTGGCGTTTTGAGGCGGATACGATCTGATTTACTTATCCCTGCCAAGTATGCTCGCGTGATCACGGAATCGATCCGGTGAGTTATAAAAATGTTGTTTTTTTGGACTGAATCAATGACACATTCCACACGCTCCCCCTCTTCGGCTCGGCAGGAGGGGGGATGTAGCGGTTTGATTCTGATATCGACCTTTTAATCGTTGCGGACGGCCCGCCTGACAAAAAGTTGAAGAGGATAAAGGAGTTTGCAGCAGTAGATCAGAGGGAGAAGGATTATGAGATTGCAATACTGTTGGCTGAAGATTTCGTCGGCATGCCAGGCATGAGGGGGTAAATCTCCAATATCATTCGATCTTTCTTTAGAGGAGTTTTTAAAGGCTGGCATGATATTCTGTATCATGTCCGGAACGAAATTTTTTTAACTACATGAAAAAATAGTGTTAATATGCCATTCGTAAAAGAGGTTAATACAGATTGATTTACATATCATAAAAGCCATTGAGCCGGAGGGGCGAGGAGGAAATCTTCCACTGGTATACCTTGAGCTCCTACTAACAACTTTCTTGTTACCTGAAATTCTTTTGAAAAAGCCGCGATTCCCGGTAGGGTAGTTTTTCTGCGTCCGCTCTTCACCTCCAGAGCGACCAGTACTTTAGCCCGGGAGAGGATAAAATCTACTTCTCTATTACGGCTGGACCAATAGAAAAGATCAATATTCTCCCCCTGGAGACCATTCATCAATGCAGCTCCGATACAGGACTCAACAAGTCTGCCCCAAAAATCGGTATCTTGCTTAGCCTCCTTCAGGCTAAGATGAGATTGCGCAGTTATTAAAGCTGTATTGAGAACCTGGAGTTTTGGACTTGAGGCTCTTTGACGAAAACACTGACCGGCATATTTCGATAATCCTGCAAGGAGTCCAGCGCTCTCAAGTAATTTTAAATAATGGGCTACAGTTGTAGTGTTGCCAGCATCCTGAAGCTGACCGAGCATCTTCTGATATGACAAAACCTGCCCTGAGTAGAAACAACCAAGTTCAAAAAGACGACGTATTAGAGCAGGCTTGTCAACTCGCGTCATAAGCAAGATGTCACGTGAAACCGTTGTTTCTATAAGGGAGTTCTTAATGTAATTTGACCATCTTTTTTGATCATTGATAAGATCAGCAGCACCAGGATAACCTCCATAGAATATATATTCGTCCACATTCCATCCGAAAGCCTTGTGCATTTCTGAAAAGGACCAGTGTGTAATCGGTATTACTTCGAACCGTCCCGCAAGACTTTCAGTAAAGCCTCGTTGAACCAGCAGAGGTGATGATCCGAGAAGCATAACATGCAGGGGAAGATTGCTAGCTGTGTCCTGATCCCACAACCTCTTCACAGTCTCTGACCAACCTTCGATTTTTTGGGCTTCGTCCAGAACTAACAGCGCAGTTTTTCCAGGTTTCACCTTGAGGCGTGCTATTTCCCACTGTTGCTCAATCCAGATGAGATCCTTCAGGGTAGGCTCATCCGCAGTCGCATAATGGTTGGGGATTTTTAGATCCGCCATAATCTGGTGTGCCAGTGTAGTTTTTCCTGTTTGTCTGGGCCCAGAAAGTACCTGTATGAAACGTCTTGGCTCTGAAATTCTCTGTAATATTACACGATAAATCGATCTCTTAAACAAAGGATTTAATCCTGATCACAATTTACTCAAATGTCTGAGTAAAATTACTCATATAATTGAGTATTTGTCAAGAATAAATCTGCTTGATTTTCCGGTAAATAATCATGCAATGCTACAATCTTGATAGCGATAATTCAGATTAAATCAGTGTGGCTTATTTTAAGAACAAGAATCTTTCCCTTTAGATATTGACACAGAGTGCATTCCGAGCTAACGTTGCTGATTAGATGGAGGTTTTGTATAAAGTGGTAAAAATATTTTCTAAAGCATCGTTGCTCATCATCGATGTTCAGAACGATTTCTGTCCTGGCGGAAAGCTTGCGGTAGACGGGGGGGATATGGTAATCCCCGTCATCAACCGCATTGCAGGAAAGTTTCCATGCGTTGTGGCAACCCAGGACTGGCATCCCCAGGGGCACGTCTCCTTCGCATCGACTCACAGGGGAAAGAATCCTTTCGATACCCTCGTGGTGAATGGGATTGAGCAGGTGCTGTGGCCCGAGCACTGTGTGCAGGGAACAGAGGGGGCCAGTTTTCACCCGGAGCTCGACACCCGAAAAGTCAATCTCATCCTTCGGAAGGGTACAAACCCGCAGCTTGAATCCTACTCGGCCTTTTTCGAGAACGATAGAGCGACTCCGACCGGGCTTGAGCACTATCTCCGGGGTCTGGGATTTAAAGATATATACCTCTGCGGTCTTGCCACCGATGTCTGCGTTTTCTACTCTGCTCTGGATGCCGTGCGGCTCGGCTTCAGGACTTTTCTGATAGAGGATGCATGCAGGGGTGTGGATGTTCCCCGGGGGAATGTCGAGAGGGCAATAAGGGAGATGGAAGGAAAAGGGGTTATGATTATACGTTCCGGTGAGCTTAACTGATTTTTCTCGTGAGAGGGTTTAAACTCCCCTCAGCTTTCATTTCTCTTGTTTCACGGTTGTAAAGTAACTAAATTATCACATCAGTGGGCTGTAAGATCTATCATGCCCTCTGTTCACAGCACCTCTGTTTGATTTGTGCATGAACACTACATTACTCATGGTATGGAGGAAGGTTTATGAATAGTTTTGGGAGTGGTTTAAGGGGTTTTTTCCTGGTGCTTTCTGCAGGAGTAGCGCTTTTGCTTGCCGCCGTTTCCTGTTCGACGGTGGGTACTGCTGTTGTGGGCGGTGTGCAGAGGGGTGTTGGACAAGCCGTCGAAACGAGGGTTGAACAGGCTGTGTACAAGAAGCTTGCCCCTAAAGATCAGCTGCCGCCACCCGCTTCCCCGCAGTGGGGTCAGTTCATGGCGCTTCAGGCGCAGGTGGTGTTCTCCTATACATTCTCGGCGGGAGGCTACTGGATTGGGAAGACTGGTTACAAGCCTGGCGATTATACGAAGTTCGATTGGATTGATGAAGCAGGCACGAAGGTTACCCTCGAGAAGGCATTTTTGAAGAAACTTGACAATGGCAACGAGTGGTGGAGAGCGTCCTGGAGTGACGAAGAGGGCTCATGGATATACGAAGCGCTCCTTTCACCGGCAGAGGAGCGGATGGTTCGCCTGAGAGCCCGTGATGCAGACGGGAATGAGGGGGAGGTTCCGCTCACACAAGAAGCCATCTATGTACCGCCTGCAGAGGTGTCGGATGAGAGCGTGGAGGGCGCTACTGTAGGCCAGGAGAAGGTTAAAACGCCTGCGGGCACCTTCACGGCCGATC
>CAZPCG010000217.1:0-4484 GCA_964584875.1 uncultured Spirochaetota bacterium | reverse complement strand
GCAGGCAAATGTATGTCATGGAACAACTTCATTACTGCAGCTTCCAGGTCGTCAGTGCCGCCCAGGGCCCACGCTAATTCTGAAAATTGCTTTTCGCAGGCCTTTTTGCTTGCCCGGATAAAACAGAGCAAGCCCAAAGCGCAGCCTCTCCCGTGTGGGATATGATAAACCGCACCGAGCACGTGACCGATTGCATGGCCCAGACCGAGCCCCTTGGTAAAAGAAATGCCTCCATAGGCAGCCGCCATGCACATATCAGTCCTTGCAGCAATATCATCCCCGTTACGATACGCCGCCCTCAGGCTCCGGCCGATCAGTTTCGTACCATACAACGCAAGCGCCTCATAATAAGGGTGATACGCTTCATTCATCCCTACATACCCTTCGATGCAGTGGGCCAGTGCATCGGCGCCGCTCTCCGCTGTGAGTGAAGGAGGCATGGTGCGGCATAATTCGGGATCGATGAGCGCCAGTCCTGGAACCATGAATTCGCTCATCATGGTGAACTTGATATTGCGCTCTTTATCCGTGATTACGGCATACTGATTTGTCTCGCTCCCTGTCCCTGAGGTAGTGGGAATGCAGATGAGCGGAGGGAGTGTGGGTTTGATCTTCGCCTTTCCCCCAACCATGTTCTCATATTCCGTTAACACTCCCGTATGCGATACCCTTACCGCAGCAGCCTTGGCCGTATCCATTGAGCTTCCCCCGCCCAGGGCAATCATCCCGTCACACCGATGATCCCGATAAAACTTTCCAGCATTCTCAATCAACTCAACGGGCGGGTCAGGCTCTACCCCGGAAAAGGCAGCCGATTCGATACCGCTCTCTTCCAGAATCCCCCGCACTTCATCGACGCGTCCCAGCCGCTCCATCACCGGGTCAGCGATGACCATGGCTCTTCTGATAGCGAGTGATTTCGCCCGTTCACCCAATTTCTGAATCACGCCAGCACCAAACAGGATCGATGGAAGCTTGGGGAAACGTATTTCCCAGACCTTCTTCGGTTCGGTAAAGACGCCCAGCTTCTCCCAGATGCAAAAAAGCTCGTCATCCTCCACATCAAATACGCTGTTTGTCGGCGGGAGCGCCTCTGTTCGTATAAAATCAGGGTAGCGTTCATAAATCTTGCTGAACTCAGAACCTTCGTTGAATTTCAGCTCATCCCGTATCGTCTGCTTGCCTGTTTCACATATATCGCCCGGGGTGAGGTGCAATCCATAGCGGGCATTCATTAATTCTGCAAGGAAAGCGTAGATTGAAGCCTGTCTCCCAGGAACGGAATTAAGACAGTACCCGAAGGTATCACAGGTTGCCGCCTGTACCTGGGCCCTGAGAGAGTTCGCTATCTGTCCAGTTTTCTGTAATGGGATGCGGTAGGTGAGCCCTGCAGTATGGTCTGCCCCCATGGGGCTTGTGGCATAGGTTACCCCCATTCCTTTAACCGCACGTGCATCATGAGCCGGCATAGACTGGCCCCTGAAGGCTGGAATTCTGCTGATCCCGAACTTCTTCGCCGTGGAAACAACCCCATCGGCTAAAACATGGCCAAGCTCGGTGCCCTGCTCTACCTCCTTCAGGAGTTTTATTACAGATTCCACGTCTCCCATCTTCATCTTACCCGCAGATGCCGCAATGCCCAGGCTGCTCCCGATCTCGATGATGTCGATACCAAGATCGTCACACATGTGCTTGAGCTGTGCAATAGCATCGTGGTCAAAGATGCCCAGGTTTGTTCCCAGCATGGCCACGCCTTCATACTCATAGGCAGAAGCCAGGCGCTTCCCCCACCGATCAGGATAGATAATGGAGCATTTCACCACGCACCCGGGCATACAGGCATGCATCTTCCCGCCGCGTTCCATCAGATTCTTCTTCATTACCTCGCCGGTAACCTGTTTGAACCCTTCAGGCCTTCCTGTGGTATAATTGTTCCCCGGCATGGTTCCCTGATAACTGTTGGAAGCAATGGTAAAGGGAGTGCCAAAGGTGGCAAAAAGCCCGCAGGTGACATCTATATATATCGTATCTATCCAGGATCTCACCGCCTTTTTGAACAGCGCCTTATCCGCAATCGCAACCGGCTCTGTCCCCCGGTCATCGATGAGAATCGCCTTGATCCCCTTTGTCCCCATAACTGCACCCAGACCGCCCCGGCCGGCATTCCGTGAGGGGTCGCCTGACATATCAGTAAAGGAAACCGAAGCTGCCCTGTAGCGCCGCTCACCCCCTGTACCGATAGAAATTATAGTCGGTTTACCCCTGTATCGCCCAAAGAGCGTTGCGGCCAGCTCGTAATTTTTCATCCCCCTGTACTCATTTGCCTCAAGCAGCGCAGCGCCGTCCCTGGTGATCTTAAGCAGATACCACTCATCTTCTCCGGGAACATCTTCCACGATGATCGCACGGATGCCCAGTTTGTCCAGCTTCTGCGCAGCAGGGCCGCCTGCATTCGATTCTTTTATCCCTGAAGTAAGTGGGCTTTTCCCACCAACTGAGATTCTCCCCAATTGGGGTGCTAACGTCCCTGCAAGGGGACCTGGGGCTATGATGAGTTTGTTCTCAGCACCAAGCGGGTCGGCAGCGGGGGGTACTTCCCTATTCATTATCTTTGCAATGAGCCCCCGGCCACCGGTAAGCCGCCAGCCTTCGGGGAACTCTTCATAATTAACCTTTCTCTGTCTCATGTTCACACGCAGTATCACGACCATAACCTCTCTTTAACCGCCGGCTACAGGGGGGAATATTGCGATCTCGTCTCCCTCCCCGAGCTCGGTCTGAACTCCATTCAGCATCTTTATTGACCTGCCATTTTTCAAAATGGTGACATAGGATTTGAGTTCGCCATCATCATCAAATAGCGTATTGAGGCGCTCTTTTGTATCACATAAGATGTCCAGCAGCATCTTTACATCAGATGCATTGCCCAGCTCAACCTCACGCTCGCCTGTACCAAAAAGCTCCCTGAAAGGCGCAAAAAAGATTACCTTAACTTTCATATTATCTATGACATTTTGGTAGAACCCCAATTACACATGTAATACAGGGAGAAACCATGTGAGCCTGCCGCTTTACTTTCACTCTATCCCGGGAAACGATGTTTTGTCAAGATAGAGGTTCGTTATTCTCTTTTTGTTTAAAAATCTTGTCTTACGGGGCATCCCCAACAAGCTGAAAATATAATTTTGACACTATCAATAGGTGTATTGTATCGTTTGAACTAACCATCGAGCGGGCTTCGTATCCCAAGGATGTTCTTTTGTGCAACATGTGTATATATCATGGTGGTATGAAGCTGCTTATGGCCTAGTAATTCTTGAATAGTCCTGATGTCATATCCCTTTTCCAATAAGTGTGTAGCAAAACTATGCCGCAAGGTATGCACTGAAGCCTGCTTCGTAATGCCTGTTATACTTACAGCAGCCTTAAACGCCCTCTGCAGGGCAGCAGGGTGAATATGATGCCGCCTTACTATATGTGTGCGTGGATCAATAGAAAGAGATTTCGAGGGAAACAGCCAGAACCATTCCCACTCCTTTCCAGCATTGGGATATTTCCTCTCAAGCGCTCCTGGTAAGTCAACACCATTGAGATTCTGTTCGCGGTCTCTATCATACAATGATCTTACTAAAGCAATATGATGAATTAATCCATCTTTTAACCTCTCTGGCAGAACTGTTCGTCTATCTTCGTTTCCTTTTCCTGACCTGACGATAATAATATTTTGTTCCAGGTCAATATCCTTTATACGGAGTCGTAGGCATTCATTCAAGCGAAGTCCGCAACCGTATGTCAGCATTGCCATGAGCCGATACAAACCGGACATATTATCAAAAATCTGTTCAACCTCTTTCACAGTTAGAACTACGGGAAGACGTCGTTTATTCCTTGCCCTCACCGCATTAATAGTATTTTCAATGTCTTTTTCGAGAACATGCTTATAAACAAAGACAAGAGCATTCAATGCCTGATTCTGAGTTGATGTTGAGACTTTTTTATCAACTGCGAGGTGACTTAAAAAATCCTGCAAATCCTTTCCCTCAAGTTGCCCAGGAGCTATTTCCTTTACAAATTCTTTAAAACGACGAAGCCAACTGATATAACTCTTCTCAGTGCTCAGAGACCTGTGTCTCAGGCGAAGTGCTTTCCGGGTCTCTTCTTCCAATCCTCTCCATTCATCCGATCTATCGGCGTGATTCTTCATGTTGCTTCGCTTTTCTCGAGAGAGAAAAAAGTGGTAGAGTCTTAGTGCATAATCTGCCTGCTTCACCTGCCAGTCTTCATGATCTTTTGATAGGTGTTTAAGAAATTCCTGCCTTTTATCAGTGGTTAAGCTGTTTTCAACTGGTTCATCAAGAAAGGTGTAACAATCAGAGACCCACTTGATGTAGTAAGGAACATATTTTTCTTTTATATGTGCTGTGGTTAATAAATAAGTTTGAAATGCTTTAATCATTTTTTTTATATTTAATATATAGCAATAT
>CAZPCG010000216.1:0-4495 GCA_964584875.1 uncultured Spirochaetota bacterium | reverse complement strand
TTTGTAACGGTGGTATACGGGAGCTACTTCATCATCGCCCTCGTTATCATCAACATAACCGCCCGGGCCTTCCCTATCTACAGGGTCATTCTTACACCCTTCATATGGATCGCCGTTGACTACATCCGCAGCTTCGGCTTCCTCGGTCTTACCTTCGGGTCCATCGGATACACCCAGCACAACTTCACCCGGTTCATACAGATTGCAGACATAGGGGGGGAGCAGCTTGTGGCCTTCATCCTCATCCTCCTCAATGCAGGGCTTGCAGAGCTCTTACCCTACCTTGCAGGTCGAGCTACCGCCGTTCGAATGCGGAGTTCCCGGTTGAACCAGATTCTTCAAGCATCAGAGAGGCTTGAGCCACACTATTCGGTCCCCCTGTTCCTTGCAGTAATTTTCATCGTTCTGAGCCTCTTTTATGGAACCGTCATGCTTAACACTCCCATCCCGGAAGGCGCAAGGCTGAAGCTGTCACTCATCCAGGGGCTCTCCAGCCCCCGAACGGCATGGAAGTCGGAGAAGTGGAAGACCCTAAACCGGCTGACCGAGCTGAGCAGACAGAGCTACGAGCACAACGGGGATATAGATCTTATTGTGTGGACTGAAACGGCAATCAGGACGAGCCTGAGGCCGAACCTCATCCTTGGATCCCCCTACCACATGAGGATACAGCGCCTCATCCGGGAGCTTGGCACATACTTCGTCATCGGATCGCCTGACAACTACCTCGCTGAACTTGAGGGAGGCGTAAATCCAGAACATCTGGAAACCATATACCCGACGAAAGACGAGGAGGAGGTCTGGACCAACAGCGCCTACTACCTGAACCCGCAGGGTGAAATCATGGCCAAGTACGACAAGATCCAGCTCACCCCTTTCGGCGAGCATTTTCCACTGGGAAAAGTTTTACCCATGCTCCAGAAAATTCTTGACAAGTTTACCGATAGCGCCGGTTTTACCCCGGGGAATAAAATCACCCTCTTCGAGCACGAGAATCACAAATTCGGCGTTGTCATCTGCTGGGAAGGGACCTACGGATACCTCATCCGCGACTTTGTAAAGGCCGGTGCGGATTTCATCATCAACATCTCCAACGACATGTGGACACCCACGAGGGCTGGGCACTTCCAGCACTTCACAATTACGAAGTTCAGGGCCATTGAGAACAGGATGTGGTTCGTTAGAGCGGGAAACGACGGGGTGACTGCCTTCATAAGCCCCCACGGAATTGTTGAAAAGATGCTCCCCATAAAGGAGATAGGCTACCTGGTGGGAGAAATCGGACCAAAAGGTCCTGAAACATTCTACACAAGGTATGGAAATATTATTCCAAAGGCAAGCCTTGCGGTTGCGGCAGCTGCCTTCGTATTCTCAATTTTCACGCTGTCGAAGAGGCGAAAAAAAGGCTCTGGAACCTGAGCGATGATAGGGTCAAGAAGGCTCATACTCATGAGGCACGGTGAAAGCACAGCCAACAGGGATGGAATGCTCACCGGAAGGATCAACAGCTGTCTTACGGCCTGTGGGAAGCGCCAGGCAGAACGTGCATCCCGATTCATAAGCAAAAGGTTTGGAAGCCTCGATGAACTCTACTCAAGCCCGCTGAAACGGGCCTCCGAGACCGCACGGATCATAGCAGAGAAGCTCAGGGTACCGGTTAGGGAGGATGAGCTTCTGGTCGAGATGGACTTCGGAAGGTGGGAAGGAAAGCCGAAGGAAGAGCTTATCTCGGAGCCTGAATGGAGTAATTACGTCAAAGACCCTTTCCATTTCAATTTTCCCGGGGGAGAGACGCCTCAGGATGCAAAAGGGCGCATTGAGCTGTTCAGGCAAAAACTCTTCGCACGGGGCAACTGGCAGACCGTTATGGTGGTATCGCACTACACGCCAATTGTCTTTCTCATCCTCGGGGTGCTTGAGAATGGCGATGCCTCGAGGGCGCCTTTCAGCATCGACAATGCATCTCTTTCAGTCGTTCACGTAATAGGTGGGTCCTGTTTTATAGAACTTCTCAACTACATACCGTAGTTTTTTCAGCGCGGAGCAGCCGGCAGGCCACAAGCATCAATATAAAAGGACAGGGGGAGGAGGTGCCGTACACGCTTATTACAGGTGGAGCAAGCTCTGGAAAGAGCGGGTTTGCCCTTGGACTGCTCAAGGGGAGGGAGGATGTCACCTTCATTGCAACGGGGGTCAACACGGATCCTGAAATGGAGAAAAGGATACAGGAGCATAAAAAGAAGCGCCCGAAGAGCTGGGAAACAATTGAAGAACCACTTAACCTGCTGGCGGCCATAGAAAGGATGAGGGCCAAAAATGGTGCCTTCATTATCGATTGCCTGACCTTCTGGATTTCAAATCTTCTCTACTACTCCCCAACCAGGAGCGAAAGGATCATCGAAATGGCGCAGGAAACTGAAAAGTTCCTGACCCGCCAGCAGAAGACCTCAATCGTTGTAACCAACGAGGTGGGAATGGGAATCATCCCCCATTCAGAGAACGTGCGGTTCTACAGAAAGATCGCAGGAGAGGTCAACCAGATTTTCGCAAGGGACGCAGAGCAGGTTTATCTCGTCATCAGCGGAATAGGAATGAAGCTGAAATAGTGCCGTGCCATCAGAAAGGGGATACACATAGAAATCTCACGCCTCCAGATCGTTATTTGAAGCCAGAATCTCTCCATAAATTTTCTTCATGCAATCCGGACATATACCGTGGGTGAACTCCACCTCCGAATGGTCTCTGATGTAGGTCTCGAGCTGATTCCAGTACCCCCTGTCATCCCGGATCTTTTTACAGCTTGAGCAGATGGGCAACAGGCCTCTCAGGATTTTGATGTTGGCAAGGGCGTCCTGAAGCTCATGGATCAGCTTTTCTTTCTCTTCCTCTGCTCGCTTTCTTTCTGTAATGTCCTCGATGCAAACAAGCTCCATCTGTTCTTGCGAAACGTCGACAAGAGACGTTGACACTAAAAAAGTCAGCTCCTCCTTTTTCCCCCTGTGACCGAATGGGAGCCGTGCTTCTACCCCCTTATGATGGGTTCCTGTTTCAAAGGTGTCAATTACGGTACAACATATAGTGCAGTTTTTACAAAAAGGGCCAAACCCGCATCCATCGGGATGGTCCAGGGCATGAAGGCAGCGGAGTGCTTCCCCTCCGCGCATTCCTATCATCTCCTCTGCTCTCCGGCCCGCAAATGTAACTGCAGCACCGCTTACCTTTTTAATCCTCCTCTGCCGGTCGACAAGCAATATGATCAGCGGAGCGTTTTCCACGATCGCTGTTAGCTCCGCCCGGCTGTCGCTCAGCTCTTTCTCTGCTATTTTGCGCTCCGTGATGTCCTCCCCGGAACTGAGTGTACCTGTGATGCATCCATTCTCATCGGTAACAACAGTATTATACCAGGCGATGACTCTCTCCTCACCGTCCTTCCGCAAGACGGGATTCTCAAAACACTCCATCGGCCCAACATCTACGGCCATGAGCGTACTGAACACTGCTCTTATTTGATCCCTGATCCTTTCAGGAATAAAGGAATCAACCCAGTTTTTCCCTACAATCTCACCCTCATCGTAACCTAAAACTTCACAGCCCTTTTTATTTATCAGCGTGACCTTTTGATCAGAACCGATGGCCACGAAGATAACCCCTGCGATATCGAGATACTTCTGGGCCCTGTCCCTTTCCGCTTTCAAATCCTCCTGAACCTTTTTATGCCTCTGGAGGTTTTCCAACTGGTGACGCAGTGTTGCCCCCGGGAGATCGGGCCCGAGAAAATCATCGGGTGGCATGTAGTAAAAATTGTCGTACAATGTATTTCCAATCACCACTACAGGGTGAGTTGCAAGCACATCTAAAAGCATTGCGGGATCAAACCGTCTTTGATCATACTGGCATACCGCAAGACACCTGCTTTCTGGAAAGAACCTGTTCAATTTGGACTCATACTCTATCAATCTCTCCGACCCTGAAAGTCCCCGTAGTGCACACGTCATCTCACCCGTCACCCTCAGTGCTGTATAACCTTCCCTCAGGGCGCGTTCCGTTTCCTCACGGAGGAGGGCGATCATACTATCCGGATCGAATGCTCCACCCTTAAGATAGGCATCCTGAGGTGTAAGAACGGCAAGTTGACCCTTCTTGAGAAAAATACTGACATCAACGCCATCATCTTTGAGGTATCGAAGTACCTCTTCTGCAGTATGAGCATCCACTATATATAGAACCTTCTCCCCTCTTTCCAGTCCAATGCGTAAAAAAGGCGTAAGCACGGCCCGATGTTCTTCTTCATTATCGTACATACAGCAGAGATGATCTCCTGGTTTCAGCTCTGTTACCGAATGAAATACACCTGCGTGTTTCATACTCTAACCTCTATATTCTAAGGTCTATACAGAACTTCCCTCACTTTTCTTTAAAGGCCCTCGTGGGTCTCATACTGTTTTACACCCTCCCCCAACCCCCTCCCTCAAGGGATGGGGAGATTGAAATTTAC
>CAZPCG010000215.1:0-4510 GCA_964584875.1 uncultured Spirochaetota bacterium | reverse complement strand
CGGTGTGGGCCTTTGGTGGTGATGGATGGGCCTACGACATCGGGTACGGCGGGCTGGACCATGTGCTTGCTTCAGGCAGGGATGTGAACGTCCTCGTGCTCGATACGGAGGTGTATTCGAACACGGGAGGGCAGATGTCGAAGTCGACCCCGCTCGGAGCGATTGCAAGGTTTGCAGAAGCGGGAAAGCCCTTTGGGAAGAAAGACCTTGGTCTGATGGCAATGACCTACGGCAACGTGTACGTGGCCAGCATAGCGCTCGGGGCAAACATGAACCAGACGGTTAAGGCGCTCAACGAGGCCGATGCCTACAACGGCTCCTCCCTCATCATTGCCTATTCGACTTGCATAGCCCACGGCATCGATATGTCCAACGGCGTTGAGGAGCAGAAGCGAGCTGTAGATTCCGGCTCATGGATACTCTACCGCTACAACCCTCTCCTGGCAAAGGAGGGGAAGAACCCTCTCATCATAGATTCGAAGGAACCCTCCATAGATATTGCCGACTACATGTACAAAGAAATCCGCTTCAGGGCCCTGAAGCAGACCAATCCAGAAAGGGCCTTGCTATTTCTTGAACAGGCCCGTGAAGAGGCAAAGAGGCGATACAGGATGTACAGGCACCTTGCCGCAATGGAGTACAGCTGATCCCGATTACTTTCTCGGAAGTTCCTGTGCCTGGAAAGGTCATGCCTGACCATGGCCCATCCTCCGGCATAGGCCACAAACCATTTATTTAGCTGAAAAAGAATTAAATTGACAATTGCAGCACGCTACTATAGAGTAAATGTAATACATGCCGGGCCGCTTGCGGATAGACAGGTGGGTTTAAGCCGGTTGTATTTTCCCACGAACCGGGAGGGGAAAATGAGCTACTGGCCGATAGTGACCGTTATAGTATCTATCATCCTCATCCTCTTCTTCCGCAGAATTGATAAGAGAACGATCAATTTCAATAAATTCAAAAGGTATGCCGATAAGCTCTCTTCGGATTTCGGCGTGTTTCTTGACAGAAAGAGGGGGGAGCTTCAGGGGTATCTCAACGAGCTGAACGGTGTTCTGAAGAAGGCAGAATCCATGCTGAACAGATTAGAGGCGGTACAGGACGAGCTTGGGAAAAGGCAGGTGGATGTCCAGCATGAGAGGACCCAACTGGATTCTGTGAGAAAGGAGCTTGAGAAGCTCAAGGCGTTGAAAGGGGAAGTTACCGATGAGGTAGCGGTTTTAGGCAGAGATCTTCCGTCCCTGAAGAAATTGACGAGGAGAGTGCAGAAGATAAGTCTCGACGTTGAAAAGAACGAGAAGGCTCTTGAGAACGCCTCGTCAATAATCCCTGACCTCGAGCGGAGTGTTGAGGAAAGATCACAGAAGGCGATAGAGGGTGTGACCGGGCGGGTTCTCGAAGAAGCAAGAAGCCTCTTCGGACCCCTGAGCGACGAGTACCGCCAGAGCCTCGATATGTTGAAAGACGCGCAGGGGGATGAAATAAACCGATTCAGAAAGGAGACACAGGGTTTGATGGACAGGGCGGGGAGGGATATCTCGTATATTACCGATACGCTCAAAAGATGTCAGAAGATGATAACGGAGGTCGAGTCTGAGGGCCTCGGCTCAATTGAGAGGAGGATTGACGATCTATCAAGCACCGTGAGCACAATCGAGGAGAAAATCGGCCATCTTGAGCGGGATGCAACAGCAGAATATATGAAGAAGGCCGAAGAGGAGTACAGGAAGTATCTGCTGATGCTTGAGGAGTCGCAGGGTTCCTTCAGGGAGGACCTTTTCCACAGGGTCGAGGAGAGGGCAAAGGACCTCTCCGTCTACGTTGCCCGGCTCGAAGGGAGGGTCGAAGATCTTCTGGCGGATATAAAAAAGGAAACAGACAAGTACGGAGAGGTCCTGAACCTCAAGGCCAAAGCGTGTGAGAGCGAGGCAGATGTTCTGAAAAACAAGCTTCTATCCGAGATCAATGAGGAGGCAAACAGGAATCTTCTCCTCATCAAGCCGATGGTTTCGGAGATGAATGAAAAGCTCCTGTCCTACAGGAGGGATTTCAGCTCGATGTATGAGGAGGTAACATCAAAGCTCGCCTCACAGGAGGGAATTATCAGGAGCATTATCAGCGATTTCAGCAATCAGGTCGAGCTCCAGAAGCAGTCGGTATTCAAGGGGCTGAGCACACAGATCGAGGAGGCGCGCAGGCAGATTTCCGACATAAACAGGAGGCTCGATCAGAGCGTTCAGCATGCCACCGAATCCGTGGGTGGGGCTTTCATTGCCAGGCTGACAGATTATGAGGAGAAGATAAATGACCTTGAGGGGAGGATCGGTGATTTGAAGAACATCGCCCGCACCGGTGAGGAGATGATCTCAGAGAGGATTGAGGCGGTCTTCCTGAATTACAGACCTGAGATAGATGATAAGATCAGTGGACTGCACGATGAGATCGAGGTGCTTTTTTCGGATGAGAAGGATAAGATCATACAGAAGCTAAACGGGATAATCGATAAAACCGAGGCTGAGCTTAAGAGTAAGGAAAATCAGATAAAATCGTTTCTAGACACGATCGATAAGAGCATAAAGGGCTCCGGTGAGAAGCTCAGGGAGCAGGAGAGCGGAATCCGCAAAGAGGTGAACAGGGTGAAGCTTGAAGCCAGAGAGGAGCTTGTGCGGGAGCTTGAGAGTTTGAAAGCCCTCTTCAAAGACGAGAAGGATAGGGTTATTGCGAAGTACAGCCAGGACCTTGAGCTCATCCAGAAAAGATTGGATGAGGTTAACCTTCATGCCGACAGCATCCGCGACGCCGTTGATACGAAGATCGAGGAAGCGCTGAGGGGGGTTGAAGTAAGCGTGAAGGATTTTGAGACGAGCTATCTGAAAAGCGGAGATGAGATGAGGGCTTCGGTACAGAGCAATCTTGATGGACTGAAAGGAGAGATCGATGACCTGAGGGAGAGGGTTGGCGGGCTGAAGGAAGCCGTTGTTGAAGAGGTTAGAGGCTCCCTTGAGGGGTTCAGGAGGGATATGGACCAGGAGTTTTTACTACAGATCGGAGCTGTGCAGGAAAAGCAGAAGGAGGTCGATGGGCTTGTGGCCTCTATCACAGAGAAGGCTCGCCAGGAGCTCGAGAAGACTCACAGGGAGGCAGAGGATACCCTGCGGAGCTTCCATGTGGATGTGTTGAGGGTCCGCGATGATATCGAGCGTAAGATCACCGACATAGAGAAGAGGATACATGATTTTGAGAGAGAGTCAGCGGTGCTCCAGAAGGCGGTGAAGTTCAAGGAGAGGGTCGAGGAGGACATCGGGAGGTTCTCCGAGATCATGGCCCAGCTCAAGGAAGACAAGAAAGACATATTCTCTTTGCGAAAGGTCATCCAGGGCCTCAAGAGGGATGAGGGGGATATTTCTGCAAAGGTGAGGCAGCTAAAGAGCGAGAAAAAGCTCGTTCAGGATATTGCAAAGAATGCCGAGCAGGCTATTGGCCTCATCAGCATCGTCGACGAGAAGATAAAGCTCATCGAATCGGAGAAGGAGCTTTTGGAGAGCATGGAATCAGAGATGAAGGGGCTGTCGAAGCAGTTTGACATTCTGCGGGAGAAGGCCAGGACCCTGGAGGGGAAGGAGAAGGACATCGAGGTTTCGATCGAAACAGTAACGAAAACGAAGGACTTCATCAGCAACATCGAGAAGAGGGCCGATCTTTTAAAAAATAGCTTCAACGAGGTGAAGGAGAGGGAGGAGGATATCAAAAAGAGGCTGGTTGCCATCGATGAAAAGACGGGAAACCTGATGGGGAAGGAGAGCCGAATCCAGGAGGTTTTGTCCCGCTTCAAGGAGATGGATTCCCTAGTGCAGGACATCGAGGAGAGGACGAAGCAGCTCCAGAGCACCAGGGAGTGGCTTGCGCGGGTAGAATCGCGCCTCACAAACCTCACCAAGGATGCCGAAAGGCTCGTTGAGGAACTGAGGAGCGCGGGTGTAGGGACTGCAGGTGGGAAGAAAGGCGCCTCGGAGGATCGTCCTACGCTGCTCTCCCGTGAGGCTGAAAACAAGGTGAAGACCGTCCTGACCCTCTTTGAGCAGAAGTGGACAATACCCGAGATATGCAAGGTAACGAAGATGTCCCGCGGCGAGGTCGAGCTCATCCTCGAGCTGAATAAATAGTTTCTGGTGAACAATTCGCATTTTCATAGCATATAGATATTGCTTTTAAAAGGGACATTACCAACAGATTTACAGCCTGAAGGATTGAGTATTTCAGGTTAAAAACGTCTGATTGACAGGGCTTGCCGCAGTGAAATCATGGTCATATCCTGAATTTTGGTTACAAAGTGATTTTGATTGAAGTTCTTTTAATATGTTTTGCTGTTAGATCATCCACACTGCCATAGGAAAGCAACACCGTATAGGTTTTATCCGGCTCGAGAGGTTTATCATACGGATCTCCGGAATCGAGAGTGAGATTAAAATTTAACCTGCAGAGATTATTAGTCAATAGGAACTGCCTG
>CAZPCG010000214.1:0-4520 GCA_964584875.1 uncultured Spirochaetota bacterium | reverse complement strand
AGCTCGTCCTCATCGAGGATACCCATTTTAAAGAGCCCGGTGACACTGCCAAGTAACTGCTTTTGCTTCTCCTTCGTGTGAGATAGGAGCATAATGTCATTGCCTGCCCTGAAGGCAAGCACAAAGGCTTTTTCGATCTGTGCAGCGTAGCTCTCCGAGCCTTCCATCTCAAGGTCATCGGTAACAACGAGGCCATCATACCGCATTTCCTCCCTGAGCAATCCACTCACAACCGGCGAGGAAAAGGCTGCAGGGTAGAAAGGATCGATTTCATCATAGATGACATGGGAAACCATGACCCCGTCCACCATACCTTCCGCCATTAGCTTTTGATAGGGGTAGAGGTGAACGTCACGCAGCACTGCAAGCGGCACGGTGACACTGCTGGAATCCAGGTGTGTATCGAATTCGGTCATACCGTGCCCGGGAAAATGCTTCACGGTGGAAAGTATCCCACGTTTTGCATGCTCCGCGATAAAGGCCCTCGACATCCAGTAGACGACATCGGGGTCCGAGCTGAACGAACGGGACCTGATCACCCGGTTCCAGGGGGTTGTCAGAACATCCACACAGGGAGCAAAGTTCATGTTGATGCCGAGGTCACGCAGGGTCATGGCAATGAGGCGCGCCGCTTCACTGCTGTTTGACACCTTGCCCGTAGCTCCAAGCAGCCCTGCAGCAGGGGCAAGGGATATACCGTCGTACCTTATGTGATTGACAATGCCACCTTCAACATCGGTAGCAATAAATGGGGGAATGCCGTGTTTCGTATTCGCAGTCAGCACACTAATGAGCTTCGTGAGCTCCTGGAGCTGTTGTTTCGATTTTACATTCCGCAGGAATATCTTGATATTGCCAACTTGCCCCGAGGACAGCCAGTTTTTGTAATCCCCGTCGAGTGTTTGCCCCCAGAACCCAAACATCAGTATCTGGCCCACTTTTTCCTCAAGACTCATATCCGCAAGAACATCGCGCACATCCTCGCGAAAATAATCCTGATAGTGCGGACTCTTGGAGGCTTCACCCCTGTGCGGAAAATAGAGGATTGATACAACCAGCAGGAGGATGAATAATACCGCAGCACGCTTTGCACTTCTGTGACGTTCACAGTAAAAAACTAAAAAACTGCCCGAAGGACATCCCAGGTAAATTAATAATTTGCTCAACAATTTGCTCAACCCCAACAAGAATATCGGATAGGAGCAGCATAAAAATAATAGGGTTATACCACGACGCGGTATAACCCTATCTCCTCCAGCCCCGTTGGTCAATCAATCCTGGTTATTTTGAGATTGTCAATGCTCACCGATACACTGTTCGTTCTGAACGAAAAGTAATCCCCTGGTTTTATTGGCGCACCCAGGTCGAAGGGGTAATGGTACGCTTCGGGGTCAAAGGGATCGTAGAACTTCCCTTTACCAGTCCTGGTGTCCACGAGCAGTCTCACCGGGACGGCGTAGTAGATATATTCGATGTTTATGTACTCCTCGTTGATTGGAAGCAGATCGCCGTACCTCAATGGATCGGGAGATGGATAAATTCCCGTATACAGACCCATATCGGTCAGCCCTTTGCTCTCATACACCTGGATGAATCCACCTGGATAGCCGTATGTTTTGGGGTCCCATGTTATCCAGGCGAGCATCGACTGCCCGTTTCCCCAGCTCCTGACCTTCGTCGGATTGTTCACACAGATGTGAATGCCAAAACCGGCATAGTCATCCTCCCCACCTGCAACGTACTCAAAATCAAACTCATACAGAATCGTCCCTGACTGCCTCACCGGAAGGATGATCATTGCCATCTTTTCATTTGTATCGGTTTGTACCAGTTTGCCATCTCTGACCTTCCAGCTTCCGCTCACCGGTGTCCACTTTCCCAGGGAAGGACTGCTGAAGGTTTCCCAAACGAGGCTGGTCTGGGAGAAGGCAAGCACGGACGTGCTCAGAAACAGAAGCACCAGAATTACTTTTAGACCTTTCATTACCATTCCTCCTTATTAAAGTGTATAGTTACTTACTATATTACAGTTTAAAATTGCTAACTCCTTTCTACAGGCTCTTATTGTCTCAGGGGGAATTTTAGAGCTTTTTTTAGCTTCATTATGCATTTCTGAGCACTTCACGTCAAGCGGTTTTTCTCAGAAACTCACATGTACTGGATTATATTTTGAAATACGGCTCTGTTGATGTCGGCAGGCTGAAAAGGGCATGATCATGTCTGATGTTGAGGTGCCCGAAACAGGCGTGGTGATGGAACAGCACTAAATCATCACGTCCATGCTCTGCCTGATAGTTTGAAGGAGAGTAAAAAGTGTGTAAGGTTTCTGAATAAAGATGACGTCCACATCTTTAAATAAGGGTAACTCCGATTTTTCATACAGGTAGCCGCTTGTCAGAATGACCTTGAGTGAGGGGTTTCGTGCATGAAGCGTTTCAATCAATTCGATGCCGCTTTTATCCGGCAGAACCATATCAGTAAACAGGATATCAAAACCATCCTTCTCCTCTTCGTATATGGCAACCGCCTGCTCCACGTTCTCAGCCGTAATTACGGTATAGCCCCATCTGGCAAGCTGAGCTTTCATAAAATTACATAGCGCTGTATCATCTTCAACAAAGAGGATCTTTTCTCCGCTGCCTTCCACTTTTTGAGAATAGATGGTACTGTCTTTTTTGCTTACAGTTTTCTCAGCGCAATAGGGCAGATAGATCTTGAAAACCGAGCCCATACCGGGCTCACTATACACGTTTATCCAGCCCTGATGTTCTTCCACAATACCGTAAACAACCGCAAGCCCCAACCCCGTTCCTTCACCGCTTCTCTTCGTGGTGAAAAATGGTTCAAAGACCCGCGCAACCGTCTTTTGATCCATGCCGATTCCCGTGTCTTTCACAGAGAGACAGACAAATGAGCCGGGTCGAGCAAAGCTATTGGATCTCATATATTGATCTTCTATCTCAACATTCTCCGTCTTTATCGTCAGCCTGCCTCCACCGGGCATAGCATCGCGGGCATTCACCGCAAGATTCATCAACACCTGTTCAATCTGTCCCCTATTCACCCTCGTCATCAATAGCTCCGGCTCAAGTTCTACATGAACGGTGATATGTTCACCGATCATCCGCCTTAGCATATCTACCAGATTGTTAATGATCTCGTTAAGGTTGTGGGGGTACATGGACACCCTCTCTTTGCGGCTGAAGATCATGAGCTGGCTTGCAAGTTTGGTCGCCCGCTCGGTGGCCATATGTATCTGCTTCAAGCTCTCAAGAAGGGCAAACTCATCCTTCGTCTGCATCATTGCAAGCTCGGTATAACCCTGTATTGCGGTGAGGAGGTTGTTGAAATCATGAGCTACACCTCCCGCAAGCCTGCCGATTGCTTCCATTTTCTGCGCCTGGAAGAGCTGGGACTGAAGCCGTTTTTTCTCCTCCTTTGCCTTCTGCTTTTCCGTTATATCTGTGAAGATAGCAACGATCTGATTTTCACAGGAACAGTAAGCCGTCACTTTAAAGTATTTATCGAATTCAGCAGAATAATAGACGGTACGGACAGTTTTTGAAGTTGCAACCGCTTTCTCATACACACTCAACAATACAGGTCTAAGCCCGTGGATAACCTCTCCTGCCCTTTTACCTGTAAGTTTTGTTTTCCCTAGACCCGCAAGCTTTTCAAATGAAGGGTTAAGATCCATTAAACGAAAGTCGCAGGGTTTCCTCTTATCATCGCAGAGAATTTCCCAGAGTGAGAACCCATCGAGCATTCCGTTGAAGAGCTGGTGATAATGCTTTTCTCTCACATGATTCGCATTACCAGCCACTGACGGTTCACGGATAACCCTTCCCACCGCACATATTTCAGCTCCACCCACCTCTTTTCCTTTTAGTAGAGCAAATGTGAAGTGAAAAGGTATTGATTTGTCGCCAGCCGCGATCATCTTCGCTTCAAGCGAGTCGTACCCTCTTTCATAGGCAGTTTCAACAGCCTTTTTTACACTCTCAACATCCTTTCTCGAGAAAATATCGATTGCTGCCATCTTGGCAATTTCATCTTCGCAAAAACCAGTAAATTCACAAAGGAAATTGTTCCACCTGAGCAATTTATTTCTATGATTAAATACGAATACCACTTCCTTCAGACTATTCTTTTCATCTTTTTTAGTTAATTTATCCATCATAACTATAAAATCTTTCTGTTCATAGATGAGACCCTTGAAACCCATTAAAGATGATAGAAGTGATTCCCATTCTCATATGTCCTATGAACATGGTATTTCCTCAAGGCAATGGAATAATAAGGAGGGGAGAGAATATATAAGAAGACCCTCTCCCCCCATCCTAGCTCACTCACAAACCTCCGCCGCCACCCTCACCAGCATAGGCAGTGCCGAAGAACGAGGAATTGCTCTTCCCCTCTCTTCCCAGAAGGGGCGAGGCGAAGATCGCTGCTGCTAGAACAACGATGATGGAAATAATGATCAGTAACTTTTTCATGGTATGACTCCATTAAAATAAGAT
>CAZPCG010000213.1:0-4524 GCA_964584875.1 uncultured Spirochaetota bacterium | reverse complement strand
AGGCTGGAGCGATCGGAATTGCGGAGGAAACGTAATATAAAATATTCCGCTTGCAATTTGAAAATTGAATTGGTAAGATAGCTTTACCTTATATTATCAGAAAGATTTTGTCAACACCTATCTGAAAGGAGTCCCCATGATAGTCCCTGATACAAAAGAAAACATCCAGAAATGCATCTGTTTAGACTGTCCGACCTATAACACATGTATGAAGGAGAATGGAGAAGGGTTATACTGCGCAAAGGGAAAAACGGACTGCGAAATTGACGATGAGGATGAGTGTCTCTGTGAGCAATGCCCAATTGACCGGGAGTACAAGCTCACCGTAAGACTCGATCTCATGGAGAAAATGATACTGAAGATGAATCAGTTCTACTGCATGAAAGGCCCTGCGGGGACAAGAAAATGAAAGAATGATCGAAATACCACTCAAACACCCGAAACCAGATTTTGACGAGCTTGTGAAAGTACTGACAGGACAGCTCTTCCCGAAGAGAGTGATAGCTGCAGAGCTCCTAATCGATGAAGAGGTAAAGAAGTTCATCATTGAACATTTCTTCGGAGAAAAAAACATCCCGCCGCCGAGTGCCCAGCGATTTGGAGGTACCAGAAAGGAAGTGAGTGAATCTTTGGTCCACGGAATAGAAGCGTAGTGTCAAGAAGGGTTTTCAGTTTTGTAATTCATTTCTCCATCCAGTACCTTTCGTACCTTTTGTGTCAGGGCACTTTGCGTGAAGGGCTTCTGGAGAAAGGCCACTCCTGATTCCAAATCACCATGCTGGATGATGGTGCTATCCGCATAGCCTGAGATGTATAGCACTTTCATCTCAGGGCGAATGGATGCAAGTTTTTTTGCCAAATCCCGACCGTTCATATTTGGCATCACCACATCGCTTACCATAAGGTGGATAGGACCCCCATGCCTCTCACAAATCTTAATGGCATCACCGGGGTTATGGGCTACAAGAACACTATAGCCACTTTCAAGGAGAACACGGCAAGCAAGATCGCAAACCATATCCTCATCTTCCACCAGCAGGATGGTATCAGAACCCCTTGGGATCTTGACAGCGCCTTTGCCCTTTTTAATCGACTCAACTGCCTCCTCCGCCCGCAGCAGGTAGACCTTGAAAGTGGTACCCTTCCCAGGCTCACTGTAGACCCAGATGTTCCCACTATTCTGCTTTACAATACCATAAATGGTTGAAAGACCAAGACCGGTGCCTTTTCCAGGCCCCTTTGTGGTGAAAAAAGGCTCAAATAAATGCGATTGGGTCTCTTTATCCATCCCTCTCCCGGTGTCGCTAACTGCGAGCATCACATAAGGACCTGGTTGGACGGCCAGATGCCTCAGGGCATAGGTACTGTCCAGTTCGACATTTGCAGTCTCGATGATTAGCTTACCTCCTTCTGGCATGGCATCGCGGGCATTTACCACCAGGTTCATGATGATCTGCTCAATCTGCCCGGGGTCAGCTTTAACAGGTCCAAGCCCTGGATCGAGAACGATGACCAGATCAATATCCTCACCGATGAGAGGCCTTAGCATCCTCTCCATGTTGGCGATCAGAGCATTAAGGGAAAGAACCTCCGGTTTAATTACCTGTCTTCTGCTAAAGGCTAAAAGCTGGTTAGTTAGAGAGGTGGCCCTTTCCCCGGCCTTCTTTATCTCTTCTATCTCCTGGCGAAGCGGGTTATTCTTTGCGAGACGATTTAACAGAAGCTCGCTGTAACCGATGACTGCGGTCATCATGTTGTTGAAGTCATGGGCCAACCCTCCTGCCAGTCTTCCAATTGCTTCCATCTTTTGTGACTGGCGGATCTGTTCCTCCAATTTCTTTCTCTCACTAATATCCTGGATGGTGGAACGGATTCCTGCTATTCGACCCTCTTTATCCTTTAGCAAGCGGTCCACAATTATACCAGGGAGTGTAGTCCCATCTTTCTTAATGTATGTTCTCTCAAAGGCTTCACCTGTCTTCATAGCTCCTTCTAACTTCACTTTAAATGCCTCCCTTGATGTATCCCTCTCAACAATGAAATCCCACACATGCCTGCCTATCATATCCTCCTCCGTATAACCAAGCATATCAAGCTCAGTCCTGTTAACCTTCACTATTCTTCCCTCTTTATCAAGCTCATGGTAGCCCACCGGGGCTTCGTCAAACAACTGCTGAAATCTCTCTTCACTCTCCTTCAGTGCCCTCTCTGCCAGCTTGCGCTTGGTGGTATCCCTCATAATCGCCGTAAAGACCAGAGTTTCTTCGGTCTTCAACGCCGAGAGGGAGAGCTCAACATTTATAACAGTACCGTCCTTCCGTAGCCCCTCCACCTCAGTTTCTTCTCCGATTAGCTTATACTCACCATTTTCAATGAACCTCTTAAGACCCTTGATAATGCTACACTTATACTCTTCAGTAACCAGGATATCGATGGGTTTTCCCATGACCTCGTTTTTAATATAACCGAAAATCCTGGACGCAGCTTTGTTCCACTGGATTATCACCCCCTCCTCGTTTATAGAAACAATAGCTTCTGTCGATGTCTCCACCATACCACGATACCTCTCCTCCGACTCCCTGAGCTCCCGCTGCAGCCGCTGTTTATCAAATGCTTCCTCAACCCTGAGAATTACATCTTCTATGACCAGGGGTTTTACAAAGTATCCAATTGCACCCTCCTTCAGGGCTATAACAGCGTTTTGAAGGGAGGCATTGCCTGTAATGATAATACATCCCATCTCAGCGTACATTCTTTTGAACTCCTTCAAAAGCGCCGTCCCATCCATGTCAGGGAGCTTGATGTCGATTAAAGCGACATTGAAGGGTATCTGTTTTACCTTACTAATAGCTTCCTTGCCTGTTCTGACTATGGTAATACTATAGCCATTCTCCTTGAATATCTCAGAGAGGGTCTCGCACATTCCCGTGTCATCGTCTACAATTAGAAGCTTGTTCATAGTCACGTTAATCACCTCTACGCGCTATGGCCGGGCTTTTTCAAAGCTCTGGCCCTTCTTCGCCTTATTATCTCCTCCACAAGGGCTACAACTTTATCCATGTCCAGGGGCTTGTAAATACATTTGTAGGCATCTTTTCTAATCGCCTCCTTCAACAACTCTCTAACCTCCTGCCTGTAACCAGTCATCATGACCGCAGTGATGTTAGGATTTACCTTCTTTATCTCCAGGTAGGTCTCAAGACCGTTTAAAACCGGCATTTTTACATTGATGAAGACTATGTCAACTGCTTTCTCCCTGGCATGCGTTATCGCTTCCATGCCGCTATGGGCAACTCCTACCTTGTATCTCTTCTCCATCAGCACATCCTTCAATGTCTCACAAGTTGCCGGGTCATCGTCTACAACCAGAATAAGGAACCCTTTTTTAGCCTTCTCGATGAAACCCACTACCATGTCAATGTCCAGGGGTTTGTAAATTATCCCGTAGGCTCCTTCCTTTAGCGCTTCCTTAACGAGGTCCTCCACCGAGCAGGCGGTCATCATAATGACCATCGTAGAGGGGCTTATACGTTTAAACTCCTTGAAAGTCTCCACGCCATTAATACCCGGCATCTTAATATCTATGAAGGCGATTTCATATGCCTTCTCTTTGAGCATATCGATAGCCCTGTAACCATCCACAGCCACACTGACGTCATAACCCATATCACCAAGGATGTCAGCCATGGTCTCTGCCATGCCGGGATCATCATCCACAATAAGTATGCGGGGCTTATCCTCCATTTACACCTCTTTCTCCCCCTTTAAGAGGCAACTTAACAGTAAAGGTTGTGCCTTTGCCAACAACACTATCGACCTCTATTCCGCCGTTATGCCCTTCAACGATGCTCTTCACTATAGCCAGTCCCAGCCCTATTCCCTTAGCCTTCGTTGTAAAGAGGGGCTCGAATATCTTCTGAAGATTATCCTTTGTTATCCCCTCACCCGTGTCTTTGAATGTTATCTCGATAAACCTTTCATTCGCCCCGGTCTTTATCTCAAGCCTTCCTCCCTTTGGCATCGCTTGAATACCATTTGAAGCGATGTTCTGTACTACACGCTGGATTTGAGATGGATCTAAAAGGATTCTGGGAAGGTTCTCATACAGTTTGGTTTCAAGAGTGATGTTCTCAGGTAACTTGATGCCAGCCAGAGCATCCTTAACGATTCTATTTACATCTCCTTCCTCAAGGTAGGGTGGTCTGGCCTTGTAAAAGTCGAGAAGGTCAGCAATTATATGGTCAGACCATTTCACCTCCCTCTGAATGATGTCTAAGTGCCGCCTCACCTTCTCATCGGCACCTTTGAGCTTCATATTCAGGTAGTAGACTGAGTTCCCTATAACCCCGAGGGGGTTTCTAAGCTCGTGGCCGAGGCAGCTAGCCAGTTGTCCAACAGCGGCTAATCTCTTCGAGTGGATAAGCTCTTCCTGTGTTTCTTTTAGACTACCTTCTATACGGGTGAAAGTAGCTGCCAGTTCGCCAATTTCATCTTCTGATTCTATTAATTTAGGATCAATTTCAA
>CAZPCG010000212.1:1855-4526 GCA_964584875.1 uncultured Spirochaetota bacterium | reverse complement strand
CGTCTTCATGAGATAATGAAGATATGCGAGAGAGCGGGAACAGTCAGTATCGGTTTCCTTGCAGATACCCTGAATGCTTCGGAAATTACTATTCGAAGAGACCTCAAACTCCTGGAAAATCTTAGACTGGTAAAAAGAAACAGACATGGAGTCACAGCTGTCGAGTCAAAGTACCTGAGCGACTTGATTAATTATAACATCACAATCGAATACCAGAAAAAGGTTGATCAGAAAAAGAGGATTGGGAAGCAGGCTGTATCTATGGTAAAGCCTGGTGAGACAGTGATCTTCGACTCAGGATCAACACTCTACTACATGGTCGAGTCCCTGCCGGAGAACATTCCGATAAAGGCAATATGCTACGGGCTTAACATTGCCGGTATACTGAATAAAAAACGTCTCTTGCAGCTCATCGTCATCGGAGGAATCTATCATAAAGACACCGATATGTTTGAAAGCCTCCACGGGGATGAAATAATGAAAAACATAAGAGCGCAAAAGGCATTCATTTCAGCTTTCGGTATACACAGACAGGCAGGACTGACAAGCGGCAGTTTTTTCGCCTCCTCAATCAGAAAAAAGATTATTTCCTCCTCAGAAAAAATCATAGTGCTAGCTGATTCATCAAAGTTCGGTGTTATTGAATGTGCCCACTTCGCTGATTTTAATGAGGTGCATACGTTTATAACAGATACTAACATCCGAGAAGATTACCTCAATCTCTTTAAAAAGCTGGGGATCCCCGTTGTTACTGTTTGAAAATCAAAAACTGTATCTAGAAGGGGAAAAAACCCTGACATTGCTTCGTGGATAACAAACAGTATTCCTTACATACCAGTACCCGTGATAGTACCTGTGGATGCATTCATGTACCAGTAAAAGAAAGCTTTATCTTGACAGACAGGCGGGATTCGTTGTAGATATAAGTGCATTCCTCCTGAACCAGGTCCTGAGAAACTTCTCCGCAACGGGAGAGGGCCACGTCTCTTCGATCGTTTTCAGGAATGGCACCATTGATGGCGAGAAAAATCTCCACTTCAGCCCGTCTGGAAAATACGTCTATGTACCCAAGATCATCAGAGGAGCTAGAGGTTACGTGCCGAACGTCATCTACTCATGCGTATCAATCATTCACAATGGTGAGAATATAAGGAGCAGCTCCGAGAGCTTTTTAGCGCACCTTGCTTTGTTTATTCATGAGGAGATACAGCTTCTTTGAGTACACGGAAATGGGCTGGCCCATTACCCCGCTTGGATTGTACGATCACCTGAAGATACTGAAGGACAGGTACAAACCAAAGGAGGTTGTGATCACACGGTTTAAACCTTCCAGACTGCCCTGGCAAACTCATCTGAAAAGAGAAATCCCTCACTGATTATTTCATTGTGAACCTTTCTAATCATTCCTTAAAGGCGAACTTCTCTACTGGTTTCTGCTGAATCATAAACAGCGTCAATGATCTTTTGAATCGTCAAATGATCGTCAAGACTCACCACCGGCTGCTGTTCTTTTTTGATGCACCCTACAAAATGCCTTATAAATCCGGGGAATGTATCAACCCAGTAAGAGAATGTTTTTGGCAGTACAGGGTTGACCTCAACAAGGTGGCCATCAAACTCTTCAAGAATTCTTAAAAGAAGTGGAAGACCTTCGTCATCACCTCCTGCGGATTTTATTAATTCAACACCTGATCGTTCTCCAAAAAGAGAGATTTTTATTCCCTTTTCAGAATATCCAGCCCATCCCGCTTCCAGTAAAAGAGTTGAGTGATTGTCGAACTTAATCAATGCAGTCGCGAAGTCTTCTGTATCGATCTCTTTATGAAAATTATCTCCCATCCGGGTCCCAGCCGGGGGCCAACCGCCATCTATCGCACGCTGCGAAAAATAGTTGTATGTTGAGGCTGTTACTGAGACAGGTTTCGGAAAATTCATTAAGTAAAGACCTAAATCAAGAACATGAATGCCAATATCTATGAAAGAACCTCCCCCGGATTCTTTCCTGGATGTAAACCATCCTCCTAAACCCGGATGTCCTTTTCTTCTCAGGTATGAGCACCTTGAGTAATAGATATGTCCGATTCTCCCTTTGTCAATGTAACTCTTGATAATCCTGATACATTGATCAAATCTCTGTGAAAAATTTCCAAGAAATAGCTTACCGGACTTTTTCGATTCATCAATGATCGCTTCCGTCTCTTTTACATTAAGCGCGAACGGTTTTTCGCATAAAACATTCTTGCCTGATCGCAATGCATTTATTGAAATCTCAGCATGCAGATTATTTGGAGTACAGATACTCACCCCATCCAGGTCGTCTCTCTCAATCAGCCGATGATAATCAGCATATGTATCGGCAATACAAAATTTTTCCGATACCTGTTGAAGTTTTTTCTCATTCGGATCGCAAATTGCGGAAATTCTTACATCGGGAAGAGATAAAAATGAAGGAATATGGCCTAATTGAGCTACACCCCCAACTCCAATGATCCCGATCTTTATTACCTTCATGTGCATACTCCTTTTTTACACACGCTTATATCAGGAGAATTTTCGCTTCATCCCTATCATTCCGACCCATCATTCCGAGCCTGAGATTCTATTCTATCGCAAAAGAAGGTTTCATAACCAATGTTCCTCTATCTTTTTTTCCAGGTAATCCAGGGCATTA
>CAZPCG010000212.1:1145-1845 GCA_964584875.1 uncultured Spirochaetota bacterium | reverse complement strand
ATTAATAAGTTCTCCTGTGTTATACAGCTCTGTCGCGAAGATGGGATGCAGCTTATTTTTCGAAATCTCGTCAAACAGGGAATTAAAATCAATGGTCCCCTTACTGTTCCATCGATGCTCGTCATACTCGCCGCTGTTTGTATGAAAATGGATGTAGCGCAGATGGCTGCCGAAGGCCCTCACCCAGTCGTTCAGCGGAACCTCTGAGAAAAGGTTTGCATGGCCTGGATCAAAGATTATCTGGAAATGAGAGGAACCCGCCCTTTCAACAATGGGCAGCATGTAATCAGGTCGCGTTTCAGTTGTATTTTCCAGAACGAGCAGCAAGTCTTCCTTCTCTGCAAGGTTAATGAAAACATCCCAGAACTTAAGCTGTTCGTTTAGATAAAAATCAAAGGCCTTCCCCCGGTAGAATGGTGACCAGTGAAAATGAGCAATAACGATCCCCGCACCTATCTCACTGCAAATCCTAAAGTTAAAATTGAACTTCTCTCTCGTAGCTTCCACCACCTTGTAATCCCTTGAAACAGTGACTGTGTCGTAGAACGCATGGTGATTGGAGATGCCAAAGGGGTAGCCTTTCAGAACATCGATGTAGTGATCCAGATATTTCTTCCAGTCCCCGTACATCACCTCTGGAAATGCGAACGCCTGAACCTCGAATCCAAAGCCCCTCTTTCGGGCTATCTCTACGAACTCA
>CAZPCG010000212.1:0-1135 GCA_964584875.1 uncultured Spirochaetota bacterium | reverse complement strand
CATCAAATTCCTTAACCTCTGCAGAAATAAAGATCTTCGAGAAATTTTTCATATCCATGTTCGGACCCCTGAGCCTTGTTTTACAGATACTTCTCAAGTACCCTCAAATATTCCCTGTTCAAGCCACCAAGACGAAAAATAACAGCCTCCTCCATTCCATTTTCCTTCAAAAACTTCAGGTCTTCATCGAGCAATCCGGGAGGAAGTACAGGTTCATTGCCAAAAACACCCGTGGCAATTGTTCCCAGGCCAACAGAATAATTCTCTCTAATGTCAGCCGGAATACCCGCAATATAGCTTTTAATCCTCTTCCTCTTCTTTTTATTGCGCATGCTCGTATATAGCATCACTATTTTTTTATGGCGGTATTTCCGGAGCGAGTAGGATATTCCAATCAGTTCATATATCCTCTTCTTGAAGTTGGAGGATACAGGATATTCGGCAGTCGCAATATCGATATTAAAACTCTTCTGATTAAAAAATATGTTCCTTATTATTCTCTTATTTCGAGGAAGGTAAACCATGTTTACAAAATATAATCTCCTGTTCAGCACGGGGAATTCCAGGTCGAGAAGGATAGGTAGCTTTTCATCTCTATCGGCTCGCCCCTTAATTTCTTCCACCAGCGTATGCAGCTCAAAGGTATAAGAAAAAGGAGAAATCCAGTAGGATTTCGCAAGCAGGGGCCAGTACGCAAATGTTACATGATCACAATTCCTGAAAGAGTTTTTATACTGATTGTACTCAGGTAAACTTCTTGCTGCGATATAGACCGTACTCTTGAACACTATTGACCTAAGTTTCCCGAGATTTTCGGCGGTTGGATATTCTTCAAAGAAGCTTATTCTCAAAAAACATCAACCTTTTCATCGAACTTTAACAATTTTATTCTCTCGGAGGGCAGGTAAAGGAGAATTTCTCTGTCCTCTTGGAGGCTGCTTATCTGCTCACCCTTGAGATCAAAAGTTATCAATTCATTACCTGCCAGAGCCTTCACCCTCGTAACTGAACCCAGATATTCAATTTCTCTGACATGACCCGTAATCACATTCATGT
Organism: uncultured Spirochaetota bacterium; assembly: GCA_964584875.1. Lineage (GTDB taxonomy): Bacteria > Spirochaetota > B62-G9 > B62-G9 > DRHN01 > CAZPCG01. The sequence continues at coordinate 79 of CAZPCG010000212.1, read as the reverse complement.
CATGCTCCGGATTGTTCGTTTTTTTTTCAATGATATTGATATATTCAGGCCTTATTGAAAGAATTGCCCCATCATCCTC
>CAZPCG010000211.1:0-4536 GCA_964584875.1 uncultured Spirochaetota bacterium | reverse complement strand
CATCGATGTTGTTCGCACTGAAACCTGTATACTCCTCCTCTGATAACCCCAAATACGAGAAAAACTTCCTGTTTACATCCTCAATGAACTTTTCCTGCTCTCCTGCTGGCATTGTCTTAGCTTTATCAAGCCAGACCTTGCTCTCCTTCCTGTAGAGTATCGTTACTTTCACAAAAAGTTCGGGGGTAAGCTTCTCTATTCTTCCGATGTCATCAAAGGAGTCGATGTCAAAAGGGGTTTCTGCTGCACCCCTCTCCTCTTCCCTGTCTTCCGGCAGGACTGGTGCGGTCGTCACCCCTGGCCCCTCAACGGAAGCCTTCTCTTTCCTCTGCTCCCTCGAACAGGAAAGGAGAAGAAGAAAAATTAAACATGTAACCATGACTTTCATAACACGTAAATTTAATTGATGGGTTATTGGTAGTCAGTCCTTTTTATTGCAAATGCTAACCTTTTTTAGAAAGATGTATGATGATGATGATGATATTCACCATGGTAACGAAGAGTCCGGATAGTACTATAACGATAAAAAGGATGGCTGTGATATAATGACGCTGCAAAAGCACTATCCCTGCAATAACTGCAACTACGAGCGGAGAGAAAATGTATGAAACAATTTTCAGGCGCTGCATTTTCTGTTGATTTTGAATGCGTTAATTAGTATTGTTTGGGTCTGGATCAATTTTATTTTCGGACATATTATGAACTTGTTGAAAAAATTCCCGTTACTCTCTTTAGTAGTTCTCCTCTGCTTTGCTCCGGGTCTACAGGATGCAGTTGCCCAGGTTCTCAATATCGAAGGAGAAATGGAGAGCACCGTTACTGCTTATATCACCAAAAGGTTCAATAGCTCCGCAGGCGTAAAAAATCTAAGGTACAGGCTTTACCTCCCCACTTCTCAAACTGAAGGCATAAACACCCAGATGGTGTCCAGGCTCACAAAAACCTTCATGCCAGGTCCCACAGAGGCGCAGGAGTTCACCGACAAATTCGGCAATGGTGGACTTGAGCTCGTCTGGAACAAAGAAATACGGGTTCTTCAAATAGATGTACAATTCACCGTTACAACCTATTCAAACTACTATTCCATTGATAGCGAAGCCCCCTATCCCGTTGTGGCAGACGAGGGGCAAAGGGTCTTTCTCATCTCAACAGAGCTTGCCCCATCGAATGACTTCATTATCAATTACATAGGCCGAACCCTTTCCTATGGTCTTACCAGAGAGATAGATGTCGTACGGAACATTTTCCTCTGGATTGACAAAACCATCCGCCTTTCAAACCAACCAGAGGTCAAGAACCGCTACGATGCCCTCTCAGTTTTAAAGATGAGAAGAGGAGACGAAAGGGGGATATGTAACCTTGCGGTAGCTATGTTCAAAGGGCTTGGCATACCCGCACGGGTTGTTTATGGAAACTCTTTTCAGAAAGAAATCGCCATCAAAACTGACCAGCAACTTATCTTCTACGACTATCCAAATGACGAGAGATACTGGCTTGAGGTATTTTTCCCGGACCTCGGCTGGGTTTCATATGGACCTGAGGGAACACATTTTGGATCAACCTCCCACGTGATACGAGTTTCCACCGGTCCTGATTCTGATTACGCATCCGACACATGGAGTATCGAAAAGGGGGAGGTTTTAACATTTTCGGAGTTCATCTATGACATAAAATCAGATGCTGTGAATGTGATTGTAAAGGGTTCTGGAGAAGACAACGCAGGTAAAATCATTCTCAGCCCGGTGGTGGCTAATTTTACAAGGTACCAGAGAGAACCGGACCTCACGATAGGCGGCCTTAGTGCTGTCGAAAAGGCCGAAGCGCTCATGCCCGGTGCTACGGGTATTCTCACGCACAACAGTGATATCTCCCAGAGGCTCGATATCGTTGCAACGAGGGACCGGGTATACGCTCAGAAGTTCAGGGTCGTTTTCCCCAGTAAGATTACCGAGGTGAGGCTACCCCTCATAAAATTTGCAGATGAAGGGAGGATCTGGCTTGAAATATACTCCGATGAAGGTGGAAAACCAGGGAAGGTGCTCTTCAAAACCTACAGCATATTATCACCTCGCATACGCTTTATGATGGTGGAAAATCCGTGGCTTTCCTTTCCCGTTGGGGAAAAAACAGACTCATATCTTCCAGAGGGTGAATACTGGATTGCCCTTCGCTCATCGGGTAGCTGTATATTCAACTGGAACGCAGCTGCTGGCAACGTCATAGGCGATGGGAAGGACACGATGTTCATGGATGTCAGTGTAAAAAACCCGAGATGGAACAATGTGCTGAACTATGATCTCAACTTTCAGGTAGTTGGCAAACGCGAGAAATAAACCATCGCACCGGGATACCGGTGTCTTGCTTGTGTACCCTGTCTGCAGGAGGTTACATTGCTTCAGTGGCACCCTACAGGAGTAGAAGCGGGGAAGCCGTACTACTGGAAAATAGGCTCACTGCACCTGTGGATTACAAAAAGTGGAGATGAGTGGCTGCTGGCTTCCAAGCAGGTAGCCGGGGACCTGGACAGTAAAGAGGTTATCGTTGCCAGGGCTCAGGAAAAACCTGAAGAGCTTCTATGGAATCGTTTCGTGTTTACCGAAGAATCAAATATCATTCAGCTCATTCCTGTTCTTCAAGATCGTGCTATCGTAGTCGGCTCTGAAATCCCGGTGAAAATCCTCCCCGGGGGTCGCGCCCTTTTTTTCGTTAACATACCGGTGTGGGTACGTGTCTATACAGGAGAAAACAGGAAAGCGATACTTACCGAAATACCGACGGTTACCCTTTCAAACACATGGTTCGGTGATCCCATGTCAGGGGAGCTATGTTACTCGCTCAGGTCCCACGCCCGCCGATCGATCCAGAACATGGGCGTTTATCCCCAACGGGCGGTTTGCCCAATCCGGGTGAAGAACAAATCCACGAATCAGCTCGACTTTCAAAAACTCTGTGTCCATGCAGAACATTTAAAGGTTTATGAAGGCAAAAGCAGGCTCTGGACGAACGAAGTCAACATCGATTTTTTTGGCGAAGACGAGCCGAGCGAAGTGGGCTTCTCCAACACCGAACCCACCTTTGAGGAGGGCTGTAAACTGCTGTGTGAAGAGCGTATACCGGTTGACAGAAGCCTGCTGAAAAAGAGCGTCAGCATTTTGAAATACTTCACGAGATTCGAGTATTGAGAGGTGATGAGTATGTTTGAGTTTTTCTCATCGGGTTTTGAAAAGATCATAGACCCCAAAACCCTATCCATAGCACTCAAGATTATCATTATTTTGATAACCGGCTTTGTTTTTTTGAAGATTGTGAACTTCTCTATCGGAAAGGTGACGAAGAAGCGCTTTTCAGAGCAGACAGCAATGCTTATTAAAAAGGGAATATTCTACACGGGAGTGTTTATCATACTCGTCAGTGTGTTGAGGCAACTCGGCTTCAATCTCACGGCTCTCCTGGGGGCTGCAGGAATTGCCGGCATTGCAATCGGCTTTGCCTCACAGACGAGCATCTCCAATCTAATAAGCGGGTTGTTTCTCATCTCAGAGAAATCCTTTACTGTTGGCGACGTCATCAAGGTGGGCGACAACACGGGCATCATCCTTTCCATTGATCTCCTCTCTGTGAAAGTACGGACCTTTGACAATATGTTCATCCGTATACCGAATGAGACCCTGATAAAGACCGAGGTCACCAATGTGACCCGGTTTCCAATTCGACGTCTCAACATCGACATTAGCATCGCCTATAAGGATGATCTGGCCCATGTAAAGGAGGTGCTCCTCGACATAGCGAAGAACAACCCGTACTGTCTCGACAATCCGGAGCCCTTTTTCATCATCAAGAACTTTGGAAATCATGGTATAGAGCTTTTGCTCGGGGCATGGTTTTCTAAAACCGACTACGTTGCACTGAAGAACTCGATCATGCAGGAAATAAAGGAACGTTTCGACCGGGAGGGCATCGAGATACCGTTCCCGCACATAAGCGTGTATGCAGGATCAAAAACCGATCCCTTCCCCGTTCAGCTGGTAGAAAGTTCTATACCGCAAAAGCCTTTTAACCACTAACCAGCAAGAGATATACGACAAGGTTAAGGAGATTCACTACGATGAAGATAAACAGGATTCTATTGAAGAAAGAATTAAAGGACATTGGCCAGCCACCAGGCACCCTTGTGTTCACGGGTGCGAAGAAGGCAGAGAGGGTTAAAATCAGTGTGATTGACTACTATGAGCAGCAATACCAGATAAAAGAGGTAAAAACGGTTGAGGAATGTTTCCCCTTCAAGGACAGCCCGACCGTTACATGGATCAACATAGATGGGCTTCACGACCTGAATATAATTGAAAAAATGGGAGAGCATTTCGACATTCATTCACTCATCCTGGAAGACATTCTGAATGTTACCCAGCGCCCAAAAATGGAAGATTTTGACAACCATATCTTTATAGTATTGAAGATGCTCTCTTACAACGAGCGAAATACCAGGATAGACATCGAGCAGGTCAGCATGATCGTGGGCACAAACTTCGTCATCTC
>CAZPCG010000210.1:0-4549 GCA_964584875.1 uncultured Spirochaetota bacterium | reverse complement strand
AAACAGGGTTCAGGAAGCTCTTGCAAAGCACAGCTGGGTAAGGGGACAGGTTGAGTGGCACATGGTTGGGCACCTTCAGAGAAACAAGGTAAAGCACGCATTGGGCATCTTTAACATGATCCAGAGCATAGACAGGATCGAAACCGCCGTTGAGATAGAGAAGCGAGCAGTCAGTCCAGTTGACATTCTCATCGAAATCAACTCAAGCGGCGAACAGACGAAATCGGGTGTTTATCCAGAAGGTCTCCTGTCCCTTGCTGACAGGCTGAGGGAGCTTAAAATGGTATCAATCAGGGGCCTCATGACGATAGGACCCTTCACCGGCGATGAGCGGGCAGTTCGAAGGGCTTTTCAGATAACGCTTAAAAAATATGAGGAGCTGAAAACCAGGAATCCGGACCTCGATCTGAGCTACCTCTCCATGGGCATGAGCGCCGACTATCCAATAGCCATCGAGGAGGGGTCAAACATGGTTCGTATTGGCACTGCAATCTTCGGAGAACGGAAAGGATAGAAGAGAAAGCTGTATGGAAGAAGAACCGGCGTATACACTCGAGATTAAAGTCCATGCAGGCAGTTCGAGAAGAGCAGTAGAGCTGCATGACGATGGGGTTCACATCCACACAACCTTTCCACCGCTTGAAGGAAAGGCAAACAGGGATATAATAAAATTGATCTCTGACTCACTTGATATCCCGAAGCAGGATATTGTACTTTTCAGAGGTGAGAAATCGAAGCATAAGGTGTTCCTCATTGCAAAACGAGCGGTCGATCGCATCAAGGAGCGGAGCAGAAACAGTAACCGAACTGCAAATCCTTCGGGGAGCGAGATTCTTAACCACCTGAAAGCGAGGTATGGATGGAAAAAGTAAAACTGGCGTTCATAGGAGGCACAGGCCTCTACCAGATGGAGGGAATGGAAACAGTTGAAAACATAGATATCGACACACCCTTCGGGAAGCCTTCGGACAGGATTCTTATCGTTCGCTTCAAGGGGAAAAAGATTGCATTTCTCCCACGGCATGGGGTCGGGCACCGGTTCCTCCCATCTGAAATTCCCGTTAAAGCGAACATATGGGCACTTAAAAAGCTCGGGGTCCAGAAGGTCGTCGCCATCAGTGCAGTGGGGAGCCTGAAGGAGGAGATCAGGCCGAGGGACATGGTCATCCCCGACCAGCTCATAGATAGAACCAGATCGAGACCAAGCACATTTTTCGGCAACGGCATTGTGGGGCATGTTTCGTTCGCCGACCCCTTCTGCGCCGAGCTTTCCGGCATACTGTACGAAGCTGCTCGATCTTCAGGGTACAGGGTGCACAGGGGAGAAACATACGTCTGCATGGAAGGTCCACTCTTTTCAACGAGGGCTGAAAGCAGGCTGTATCGTTCCTGGGGAGGGGGCATTATTGGCATGACGGCCCTTCCTGAGGCGAAGCTTGCAAGAGAGGCGGAGCTGTGCTATGCCATCCTCGCTTTGTGCACGGATTACGACTGCTGGAAAGGTACCGAAGAGGATGTGACAATCGAGATGGTCGTCGAAAACCTCAGGGCCAACACGAAGGCAGCTCAGGTCGTTATCAAGAGACTCATCGAATCGGTTTATGACGATGAGCCATGCCGCTGCCAGGAGGCTGCGAAGTATGCCATTATAACCGGCAAAGACCATATCCCGGAAGAGGTGCGGAAGAGCCTTGAGCTCTTCTATGGGAAATACTGGGGGAAGTACTGGAATAAGAGGTAATCCTATGCTGAGGGTGCAGCTAATTGCTGCGCTGGGTATAATTCTGATCTGCTTTCTTTCCGCACAGGGCATGTATGGGGAGGATCTGCACAACGCTATCTACCTTGCTGAACGGAGTCCGGCGTCAGTGGACAGCAGTTTTGAACAGGAGTTTGTGATTGCCTATTCCTTTGAAGAGCCAGACAACAGCTACTCGGAGACCCAGTTGAGGAGGTTTGAAATAATCTTCTTCATTTCCCTTCCAGCAAGCGTCATATTCACCCTTGCTGGCATTGGCGCCTTCAGGGCGGGTACCCGGCTGTCAGGAAACCTGAGACCGGTTGAATACCAGTACCTTGTGCTGTCAGCATGCGGTATATCCCTCTCAATAGCATTGAGGGACAACAGGGTCGTGTACAGGAAGGGAGGAATACAGTAAGGTAAATGATACAACATAGGATACAGTAAGGTAAATGATACAACATAGGATGTCATTGCGAGGCGAAGCCGAAGCAATCCCATTTTGCCGAATTCTATTTTTAGCTAATCCAGCTTTAAGATTGTATTAAGAGAGCAGTGTGAGGAGCAAGCATGAAGGATAAGAGAATGAAGACCTTCGCCCTGGTCAGCGCTGCGGTTATAGCGGTGGACCATGCGGTTAAGTGGATCGTGAAATCAACCATGGAGCTGAACCAGACAATACATGTGCTGGGAGAGTTCTTTACCCTCTCCTACATCCATAACTCAGGCATAGCCTTCGGCCTCCTGGACGATAATCCATCGCCCGTCAAAGCCCCACTCCTTATCATCATCTCCTTCGTGGCCCTGGGTATCATCCTGTACATCTTCCTGACACTGCCAAAGAGGATAAAGAGCGCAGGCCTCTCTATGGGCCTCATCTTTGGAGGAGCAATAGGAAACATCGCTGACAGGATTATCAGGAGGGAGGTCGTCGACTTTATCGACATTGACTTCCCGGACATCAACATTCCTGCCATGGGGATTCACATGACCAGATGGCCCACCTTCAATGTCGCCGATACCTGCGTGCTCGTTGGAATCGTCATGCTTCTCGTCATCATCATTCGCCAGGGAGGCAGAGCTGGAGAGGAAAGAGGCTGAAAAGCATTACACCTTCAGGATCGGGGAAGAGGACCGGAACAAGAGACTGGACGTGTTTCTTTCAGGGAGAATCGAGGGGATATCGCGGTCTCATATACAGAAATACATCCAGCCTGGAAGCAACCTGATACTGGTAAACTCAACTCTCAAGAAGGCCCACTACCGGTTGAAGAAGAACGACATTGTTGATGTGACGCTCCCCCCTCCCGTGGAGCTTGAGCTATGCCCTGCGGCTATCGACCTCGACATACTCTACGAGGATGAGGACCTGCTCGTGATCAACAAGCAGGCCGGAGTCCCTGTTCATCCATCCCCGGGGCACTTCGACGACACGGTGGTCAACGCCCTTCTCCATTACCTGGGTAAGAGCGGGAAGCTCTCAAACATCGGAGGGAAGCTCCGTCCAGGCATTGTGCACCGCCTCGATAAAGATACTTCCGGGGTGCTGTTAACCGCAAAGAGCAACCTTGCACATGAAAGGGTCTCGAGAGATTTTGCCGCAAGAGGGGTGGAGAAGGTATATGAGGCAATCGTGAAAGGCGTTCTGAGCCCTCCCGAGGGAAGGATAGACAAACCCATTGCACGTAGTGTCACAAACAGGAAGAAGTTCACCGTATCCGAAACAGGGAAACAAGCCATTACCGTATACAGAACCATGGACAGCAGGAATGACACGACGCTGGTTCAGCTCTTCCCGATGACCGGAAGGACCCATCAGCTCAGGGTACACCTCTCTTCCATAGGTCACCCGATCATAGGGGACCGCATCTACTCGCGGAAGTCCCACGCAGTGGAGTATATTGCACTCGTAGCGAAAGAGCTGAGGATCGCCCACCCATTAACCGGAGAGAGATTGTGCTTCACAGCACCATACCCCGCACACTTCAGGGAACTGGCAGGCGCCCTGGGATACTCCCTGCTGGAACAAGTGAAATAAGGTTTTATCATAAGGTTTTGGATTGTTGGTTCATTAACGTTCTTCAATAATTGTTAAAGCTAACTTTTCTATTTTATTTAAAAACTCCTCTGCCTTTTTGAGCCACTGCTCAACATCCTCTTTTTCAAATATCACAAAGTCCTCATAGTCACCTTTTTGCCTTCTTTTGAACATGTCGGAATAGAATTCTCCAAATTCTCTTTCAATAAGCCCTCTATTAACGATCTCTTTATTGTAAAGTGCAAGAACCCCTGAATGCTTTGAGGAAGATAACCTTTTTGTTATCAATATGGCATTAACTGCGTAAAACATAGCGTAATAAATACGGTTCACTGTGGATTCCAGAGTAGCATCACCAATGTACCTTTTTGCATCAGACAAGGTATTTCTGGCTTTTCCTAAACGATACTTTGCCAGGTCAATAAACTCCTTTTTCATACGTGAACTCCATCTCTATCTACATTCCAGTGTAAAGGCATCGCATTGGCCAAAGGATTATTCCAGAATTTTTTATTTTCAATAATTTCTCCAAAGATGACATTGTACCTTAGTTCTATATCATATGAAATATGAAAAATTTCTTCCTCTAATTTAGTTGTAATTTGAGAATGCACAAGGATTAACAAATCAATATCAGATTCTTCATCAAAATCCCCCCTTGCTTTGGAACCATAAAGGATAATCTCGGCATCGGTGAACCTCTCAAGTAATTTTTCTTTTAATTCTTGTAAAGCCTTTCTTTCTTTTTCTTTAAGATTTAATTCCTTTAA
>CAZPCG010000209.1:719-4554 GCA_964584875.1 uncultured Spirochaetota bacterium | reverse complement strand
CTCCCAGGCAGCATTGAAGTAGATAGCATTGGTTAGCACAAGGCGGGTCAGTGCATCAATCGCGCCCTGCGGGATAAGGTCTTCGATGCGACCTTCCGTCTGGTTGCTGACCCAATCATTGATGGTGAGGCGAGACTTTTCCGTCTCCGTTATAAAGTCCAGTATTCTCAGCCCGGTCCCGTAGTTCTCGGCCAGGACGTCGAGGAAGTCGGACAGGAACTCGTAGTCCTTTTGCCCCCAGATGGCGTTAACAATGTTCAGCCTGAATCCTTCCCCGTCCTTGCCGTCAGCGCCTTCACCCCTGCTGGCAAGTTCGGTATCGAGCCAGTTAAATACCGGGTGCAACCTCTCTTGTTCGAGCATGAAGTGAAGGGTATCGGCCATCTGCTGGGCAGTTTCGTTACGCGCTCCGGCATATGTCATCGCCAGCGCCAGTGAGATGCTATAGGGAGAGTAGAAAAGATTCCTCTCCTTCCCTTTAAGCGCCTGATAAAGCTCAAAGGCAAAGGCACTGTTTCCTTCAACCAGCAGTGCTTCATCGCTGAGATTGACATCCGGTGAAGTTATCCGCTCTTGATCTGATTTAAGCACCTCGCCTACTGCCGGTTGAGCCATCTGAATAGAGGCTATCACCGGCAGCAGCAACACTATGACTAATACGGCTACCAATCTCCTATTCATCTCATTCACCTCCTACGAATATCTGGATTGTCCATTCTCCCCTTCAGTTCAGACTCGGCCACCTGGAAGCTCTTCATCTCCAGATTGAACATCCGGAGGCGGAGCCGGTTCCTCGCTCCGGGACTCCTCAGGGTACTCATAAGGCGTCCAGGTTGAGTATGGCAGCTCCACCTCGTTGATGTATCCTAGACTATCCAGGTCGTTCATCATTATCTTAGCCTGCGAAATAGTGTAGAGAACATCGCCTATGTAGAGGGACCTCTCTACTGAGAAAGGAGAGTAATAGTAGTAATAACCTTCTTCTAGGTCAGAGGGATTCTCAATATGGGTGATTCTACCTTCCAGACTGATACCTCCATCCAGAGATACATGGAATACATATGCGCCTTGGTAGACAGGCTCGCCATAAGCCCAGGCAAGCTCCTCCGCAGAATACTTCGTCTCGTCTACCTTTGCCTCCAAAACAGGCATCACCATCAGGTTCCTGGACTTGTCGAATAGAAATGCTTTGTGGTCCCACAGGACAGGAGAATCACTGCCCCTGTCGCCAATTTCCAACTTGTCTATCTCCTGAGGGTTGCTCACATCGCTGACATCAAACAGCGATATCTTCACTCCTTGATACCAGGCGAATTCCCCCTGCTCTGTTGTCTCCTTACCTATCCCTATAAGGTGGTTCTCGTCATAGGGGTGAAGGTAATCTGAATAGCCAGTTACCTTCAAGTACCCCAGCTCTCTGGGATTATTGGGGTCACTCAGGTCTATCACGAACAAGGGGTCAACCTGCCTGAATGTCACCAGATAGCCTCTCTCTCCCATAAACCTGGTCGAATAGATCATTTCCCCAGGAGCCAGGTTTTCCAGCGAGCCGACGACGTTGAGGTCCATACCAAGGACGTATATCTGGTTGCCTGTTGTTTCCCCGTAGGTTGTAGTCGCCACCCTGAAGTAGCCGTCATACTCGTCCATGGAGAACTGATTGAGCACCATCCCGGGCACCTCGCCACTGGCGACATACTCGATTTGGTCACCTTCTATATGAATCCGGTGGATAGAGCTTTTTTGGAAATCCCAGACCTCCCTCCCCCATACATCGGTGCCCCATATCGGAAAAGTCAGGTAAATGTTATTCAGAGAGACATACAGGTTACTACTGGCTCCAAGCAGGATTGTTTCATATGCTGGCTCCTGGTCATCGTTCTGCGTGTTTATGGCTATTATGGTCGTGTACATATAATAGTAGTCAGACACATCGGAATAGTAGATATCTGTGGCAGGTATTTTCGTCTCGTTGCCGCCAACATGAATCCTGGGAAGGTTCAGGTCATCGTTTTCTTCATACACAGGCTCATTTATCACCACGTACGCATAATCGCCGATCATCCGTGAGCTCACATATTGACCATCACTAGAAAGCTCCCTTTGCAACTGAGGGTTTTCTCTCTCTGAGACATCATATACCTTGATGAATATCTTAGGTGAGATGTAGCCGATGTAAGATTCCTTTACAACCGGCACATCATCATAATAAAGGTAATAGGGCGTTTCCTGCTCAAACAAGACGAGCCTATCTGCGTTGATGAATATTCCGATGATCGTTCCCTCTAACTCAATTTCAGACACGATTTGAGCTTGTTCGGGTGGATACGCCTTCACGATAATAGTTTTGTTCCCCGAAACGAAATAAATATACTCTCCGTCGGTCTTAACGATATCTGCCTCGTCCACTCCAGCTACCTGGATGTTAGTGGTAGAGTAGTCGGACGCAGCGGGAGTGGGAGCGGGAGCAAGGGCATCGCCTTCTTCCTCAACACCTCCTGACCAAAAGCGGTCCGGCATCTTGAGCATGTCTGTATCTTGCGTGTTCGCATTCACAAATCCTTTCAACTCCTCGTAAGAAGAGAACCTGCTGATTTCGGAAGGCCCGGGATATAGCGTCGTGCACTGGAGAGCGGTAAGCGCCGTGCCGATTAACACCAGGCACAAAGCCACTCTAACAATATTGCTTTTCATTTACCTCCTTTAAACGTCTATGTTTTTCTCCTCTATTGATTGACCGGCAGGGTCAGGTTACACTTTCCCTAGTCCAGGTCCTCCTCAGGTTCCTCGCCCTCCGGTGGCTCGAGCTTTGCGAAGTCTATATCTTCAAGGTTTACATACCGAAGGCCTGTGATCTCATCTACCTTACCGAACTCAGTCACTTTTTCCTCCGCGAGATTAACCTTGAGGATGTATCCAGAGACAGTGATGGGGCGTGCGGTAAGAGATGCCTCCCCAGCAGCAGGGAATATATCTTTACCGCCACCTGTCTCCAAATGAGCAACTTCGTAAGCAAGCAAAACAAATGCCTCACCATTCTGGAGTTTGACTTCTGTAATCTCCAGTTCGTTTTCCGCCATCAATTCTTGGACTTGAAGGTCACTCATGACGATTTCCTTGGCCTGGGCCATTTGCAATCGGGGTTGAATTACATTAAAAAATCCTACAACCGCTATTAGAAGCACAGCAGCAGTGATGGGGGCTAATATTTTTGCCCAATTCATAATAGTCCTCTCCTTAAAGTGCCCGGAGTTGAGCAAAGCCATTTTTAATACTTGTTTATGGCCGGGAAGTTCGATTTCCGGAGTTTTCAGGTTTTCTAGTTTCTCGATAAAGTCTTCGTGTTTCATTGACTTCGTCTCCTTCTACTACTGTAAATGCACAAGGTCGAAAAAGGTTGCATTATTCACCCCAAAAAGTCTTGCGACTTTTCGGGGCCCCTGGGTGGATTTGACTTCAATTTGATGGGGTTCCCAAGAAAATCGCAAGATTTTCATGAGGTGGTTTATTCCGTTTCTCTTAATTTCTCCACTGCCCTGTGGAGCAAGGATTTTATCGTTCCTTCTTTTTTCCCTAAGATTTCAGCGATTTCATTAATCTGTTTTTGCTCAAAAAATCTGAGAGCAATGACCTCCTGGTATTTAGCAGGGAGGTGGACGATTTTTACCTGAATTTCCAGAAAATCCTGATGTTGTTTTAATTCTTCCTGCGCTTCTATCAGCTCGCTTTCGGGGTCGTGGGGTGATATGAGTTCAAACCCCTGTTCCTGTAATTCTTCCAGTGATACGGATTTTTTATATTCGGCTTTTCTAAAATACTGGTTAACCTCATTGGT
>CAZPCG010000209.1:0-709 GCA_964584875.1 uncultured Spirochaetota bacterium | reverse complement strand
GATCTTGGGATAATACTGGTCGTAAAGCTTGGCAAAAGCATCGGGGGCTTTTTGTGCTTGTCTGACGAGCTCCCTTTCTTCGTTTAAATCCATATTAGCCAGTAGAAAAAAATGAGTGTGCCCCAGTAAACTTTAGGTTTCCCAAAATCTTAGTTCATACTGTATCATCCCCCGCTGCACTGTCAAGTGTTTTTCGTTGCTTTCAGATTCTCGTTGGATTGGTAAAGGGTCAGCAAATTAAGTGACAAGGGCTGCCCCCCGGGTCTCATACCAACCCATAATAGCAAGCTAACAAACCGGAAGATTCTTTACGTTTTTGAAAAAAAGAGTTACCAGTTACGCACAATCCAAGCTCTTGTGCAGTGTGAGGCTATTGCAGTCGTCGCTCGGGCAGCTAGGCGGAGCATCGTCTCAGCCAGTGAGAACAATCTCAGTTTAATGATTTAAGTTGTGTAGGGGTCACCATTTAGCTAAATTAACATTTCCTTAGACCTTAAATCATTTTCTGATCAAGTCCCTCACCGAGTCTCCACTTGTTCCTTCTTCGTGTCTTGTCGCTGTGCCTTGTCATTGCGGTGCGAGGGCTGCAAGGATTAGTAAGATTAGGAGACACCACCATTTTGGCTAATACACCTTTTTCCTTATCAGTTGAGCTATGACCCCGGCGGTAATAAGCACCAGGCCAACAATTGTGACGACTACTACGCTT
>CAZPCG010000208.1:0-4564 GCA_964584875.1 uncultured Spirochaetota bacterium | reverse complement strand
TATTGAACTGCAGCCCCTCGTGAGGGAGGCTGAAGGGATTGACATAATACTCGGTGCGGGTCTTGAGCGAGTTGATGAGCATAAAATAGAGGGGGTACAGAAACGAAACTATCAATATGGTGAGGATTAGAAAGAGCATAAGGTTTCTCTTACTGAGGCGCTTCTGTGTGCTCATGCTCTCCTCCCGATTTCCGCCCGTCTTGAGACCAGCATCTCCAGTGAAGTTAGTGCCAGAATAATGAAAAGAAGGATTACGGCAATTGCACAGGCCATCCCGTAGTTGATACCGAAGCTGAAGCCAAATGACTTGAGATAGATCATGTAATCGAGGGTGGTGGTTTCATACCCGGGCCCACCCCGAGTCATCACGTGAAGAAAAGGGAAGAGCTGTGTCAGGGTCCATACACCCGAAGCTATCACCCCGAACTCGATCACCCTGATAATCATGGGAAACATGACCCTGAAAGCCCGCTGCCAGTAGTTGGCCCCATCGATGATCGCCGCCTCAAGGACGGAAGGGTCTATCGAGGACATGCCACCGAGCATAACGATCGCCTGCCAGCCGATACCGTACCAGGTGATGCTGATCACTATAACCGCTAAAGCGGTGTACGAGTTGCCGAACCACTCAATAGCCATGGACTCGAGCCCGATCGCTTTGAGGATGATGTTCACGGGTCCCCTGAAACCGAAGAAGATACGAAACAGGTAGCCGATGATTACAGCCGAGATGATCTGGGGAGTATAGATGACTGCACGGAAAAACTTCCAGCCAATGACCCGCTCGTATAACAGGAGGGCAATCAGCAGGCCAAAGAAGACCTGCAGCGGAACGTTGAGCAGGAGAATGAGGGTGTTTCTCAGGATCATTAGAAAGGGACCTTCCTTGATAAACTCTATGTAGTTCCTGAGGCCGACCCAGTCCTTCTGGTATATCCCGTCCCAGTTTGTAAAGCTCCGTGCGATCGCTACGGCTATGGGATAAGCCCGCATCACAAGCAGGATAAGGATCAGGGGAAGCAGAGAGAGAATTGCCACCCAGGTAATTTTGCGCTTATACTTATGTACCGGCATTGCAATCTTCTCCGCCGTTTGATGTTGAGGATTTGGGAAAAAATAGATAGTTGTGCCCCCTCAATGGGGGGCCAACATAGGATATATTTTATTATAGTAGATCAGGATGAACGCCTATTGCTACTTAGCCGCAGCGTCCATCTCCGCTGCCAGCTCCTGGGGAGTCATCTTGCCCAGAGCTACAAGCGGGGTCTTCCTGTAGAAAATTTCGGCTACACCGGGCGCAAGCAGGTTGTCAGGCCAGTAGATGTAGTTTTTGGCATATTTTTCGTATATGAAGGCGATGTTCGAACCGGGCTTGTACCCCAGCTCCTGGACTGAAAGGTCAACGCGCACAGGTGGAACCTGCTGGATCTTCTGTGCCCGTATGACCTCCTCCTTCGAGTTCAGAAAGGAGATCAGCGCAACAGCCATCTCGGGATTCTTGCTACTCTTTGCGACCACCAGGCATTGTCCCGGGCCACCGATAGTGGAGCTTGTTATCCTGGCATTCCGGCTAACATCGGGAGGCATGAGCACACCCGCGTCAGCCCCCAAAGCCCTTTCACCGTCACTCAGGAAACTGGTTACCACCGGGGTCATAGCCCCCTGACCCTGGAGGAAGCGGTTCCAGGAATCCGCCGAGGTTCCCATATCCTGGTTGAAAAAGCCGTTCTTGTACATCGAACGGTAATAGGCCAGTGCGTCTAAGAACCCCCTGTCATCGCGAAATCTTTTCTGACCGCGGCTTTCTGCCAGGATGCCATCCGAACCTGAAACCTGGGCCCACCAGTAGTCTCCGATCCAGGCAAAGAACCAGGGAAAACTTTCGTCCACCACAATAGGATCCACGCCGAGGGCTTTGATCTTGCTGAGGGCAGCGTCAAATTCAGCAAAGGTGCGGGGAGGGTTTTTCTCGAAGTCAAGGCCCGCCTTTTTAGTAATGCTCTTGTTGTATAAAAGAAAGCATATCTGGTTCTGGCTTGCTGGATAGCCCATGATCGCGCCGTCAGGCTTGAAATCCAGACGAACGCTCTCCCAACCCCAGATGTTCTTCAGGTCCTCCGGTGTAACAAGGTCGTCCAGGGGACGGATCACATCCTTGAGGTTAAAGACGGCCTGACCGGTCCAGAGGTTAGCGACATCGGGAGCCGTTCCCCCCAGTACTGCTGCCTTGAAGGATTGGTGGGCACCCTCCTGATCCGGAGGCACATACAGCTCTATGCTTACGCCGGGGTGAGCTGCTTCGAAGCGTTTAAAGGCCTGCGAGATGTACCACTGGTCCTGGGGGAGCTTCTGTTCCTCCGGCCCGATATAACTGTCGCTACCGTTGATCCAAACTGTTAGCGTTACCTTCTCCTCTTTTGCTTCCTTCGCCCCTCCAGCAAACACTAAAGTGTTGAAAACAAGAAGGAAGGGAACGATAAAAATCAGACTGAGGACTATTTTTGTTTTCATAGCATCTCCTCCTGATTGATAACAAACCTCATGATTATTCATCATGCACTCTTTACATTGTCCTGTCAAGAGAAAATCAAGTATATCTTCAACAGTTGAAAATTCTTAGTTTTTCTGTATCAACAGGTTACAAAGATCAAAACGATTCCTGGCACTACACTAACGTGTGTACGAATTGCTCGCCTATGGATGTTCTAAAAAATACTTGAAAAAAATCATCAATAAAGCAAGATGTTATAGTTCGATTTATTATTTTATTATCTTTATGTTCATCTGCCTTTTTGGAAGGAATACCACGTTATAAATAATATTAAAGGAGAAGCTGCGATGGACCTCCAAACCTTCAGAACCTTTGGCCACAGGTTTGTTGATTGGATCACCGACTTCTACGAAAACATCGAGTCCTGCCCGGTGCTCTCACAGGTGAAGCCTGGAGAGATCAGGGCAAAGCTACGATCCTCACCACCTGAGGTGGGGGAGGACATGGAGCGGATATTCGAAGACTTTCAAAAGATCATTCTTCCAGGGGTGACCCACTGGCAGCACCCATCGTTTTTCGCCTACTTCCCTGCAAACTCAAGCCTCCCCTCTGTGCTTGCCGAACTGCTCACCGCAGCACTGGGCGCCCAGTGCATGGTCTGGCAGACCTCACCTGCAGGCACAGAACTTGAAGAAGTGGTAATGGAGTGGCTGAGGAAGATGCTCGGACTTCCAGAGGGGTTCACCGGGGTGATCCAGGACACAGCATCAACGGCAACCCTCTGTGCCCTGCTCTGTGCCCGTGAGAGGTCAACAGGCTTTTCTGTAAATGCAAGAGGATTCTATCCCGATACAGAGGCTCTAAGGCTTGCAGTATATACCTCCACGGAGGCTCATTCATCCATAGAGAAGGGGGTAAAGATCGCAGGTTTCGGGAGGGAGTACCTCCGCTTCATACCGGTGGATGAGGAGTTCCGGATGATCCCCGGTGAGCTTGAAAAGGCCATAGAGAAGGACATTGCTTCAGGCATAACACCCTGCTGTGTCGTTGCAGCGCTCGGAACGACATCATCCCTTGCCCTCGACCCTTTGAGGCCTATCGGGGAGATCACCCGGAAGCACGGGCTATGGCTGCACGTAGATGCCGCAATGGCTGGCAGTGCGGCTATTCTCCCTGAGAAGCGGTACATCATGGATGGGGTAGAGCTTTGCGACTCCTTCGTGTTCAACCCCCACAAGTGGCTTTTCACAAACTTTGACTGCTCCGCCTATTTTGTAAGGGATGCCGGGCACCTCGTGAGAACCTTCAGCATCAACCCCGAGTACCTCAAAACCAGCGTTGACATGGAGGTGAGAAACTTCCGCGACTGGGGGATTCAACTGGGGAGGAGGTTCAGGGCGCTTAAGCTCTGGTTTGTCATCCGCTCCTTCGGGGTGAAGGGTCTGCAGCAGAAGCTCCGGGAGCACATAGCACTTGCAGAGGAGTTTGCAGGGTGGGTCAGGGAGGACCCCAGGTTCGAGATCGTGGTACCCGTCGCCCTTAACCTCGTCTGCTTCCGGTACAACCCAGTGGGAAGAGAGCTCTCAGAGGAGGAGCTAGAGCGAATCAACAGGGGACTGCTTGAGGAGCTGAATAAAAGCGGGAAGCTATTTCTAACCCACACGAAACTCGGGGGAAAATACACCCTGCGCCTCTGTGCAAGCCAGACCGGCACGTCGCTTCGGCATGTGCGTGATGCCTGGGATAGGATAAACTCCGCAAGAGCTCTTCAAGAGTAATGGCAGGGTTATCTGTATTAATGTTCATAAAAATCTGTTCCTGTGTTATAGTAAACGTTCAAATGAAAAAAGAACTCCAAACAAAACAATTATATCAAAGTAGACCGTACCTGATCCACTATGCGTGGATTATTCTGGCAGTCGGCACGTTCATAGTAGCCGGGTCCCTGGGGCTGGCCCGGTTCGGCTACACCCTCCTCCTCCCTGAAATGCAGGCCTCGTTGAATATGGACAACACCGCTGCGGGAGTACTGGCAACGGCCAACCTTGTCGGTTACCTGTTCCTTGCCCTCGT
>CAZPCG010000207.1:0-4588 GCA_964584875.1 uncultured Spirochaetota bacterium | reverse complement strand
GGATGGGAGTATGGTCACGTTGACGCCCTGGCACACTTTATTGATTGTGTTGTTAACAACAATCCGGTTGAACCCTATGGAGCTACTTTTGAGGATGGCCTGAGAGTACAGATGATAATTAAGACCATAAATGACTCATGCCGCCGGGGTAAAAGGTTGAAAATCGCCTCTCAGAGTTTAATTGAGTGGATTCCATCGTATAAGGTCGCCGGATGTGCCTCTTCTCAAGAAACCAGACCTGTTTTTATAATACTTAAATGCTGACGCATGAAACAAATACGACTATAATATATGTATGCTCAGATGCTTCATCTACCTGATTTCCGCACTTCTCCTTTTGCGGGCAGCCCCGTGGGTAGCCTCAGCGGAGGCCATCGCCATCGAGGAGCTGAGCTACACCGACCCCCACTACCTCGCCCTCTACGAATCAACCATTGCCTCAAAAAACAGGCTCCTGAAGCATGAGAGAAAACCGCAGTACGATCCGCCAAAACTGTACCGTTACATGATGAAAAAAGGAGAGGATATCTGGACTCTCGTTGCAAAGACGAGCCTTCCCATTGACGCCATTGCAACCCTGAACAGGGCAGATTTCATCGGGATGATCGGCGAAGAGAAGGAGGTGTTCCTCACCGACACGCTGGGTATCTTCTTTGAGACCAACGCAATAGATAAGATAGAAATATTGAACAGATTCTCGGCTACATTTGCAATGAGAGAGGAGGACATACTGACCATAGAAGACCCTCTCAATACATCAGGCTCACTTTACTTTGCACCGGAGGTACAGCTCTCCTTCCTCGAGCGAACCTACATGATGGGCGTGGTATTCTATGCTCCTCTCATGGGCATTGAAACATCGAAGTATGGTACGAGGGTCGATCCCTTTGTGAACGAAATGACCTTCCACGGGGGCGTGGACATCGCGGCAGTTGAGGGAAAAAGGGTTCATGCGGCGCGGTGGGGGAATGTGCTCTATGCGGACAAAAGCGACGGCTATGGAAACCTGGTGGTGCTCAAGCACGAGCTTGGGTACCACACATTTTACGGCCACCTTGGGGAATTACAGGTTGCCGCAGGTGATGATGTTGAATCGGGCCAGGTTATCGGCGCTGTGGGATCAACAGGGCGCACAACTGGGCCCCACCTTCACTTCGAGATCAGACGATACAACCAAACGCTGAACCCCGACAACATCCCCTTCTTTCTTGAACACAAATAAAGGGAATGTCAATACTCAATCCCCTTCTGCGCCCTGATTCCTTCTTCGTAGGGGTGTTTTACATCCCTCATTTCCGTAACGAGATCTGCAGCATCGATCAGTGATTGCGGCGCATTTCGCCCGGTCACGATAACATGCAGGCTCTCTTTCCGGTGAGACAGGAACCTGATAACCTCCTTCTCATCAAGAAGATCGTAGTTCATGGGGTAGGTGAGCTCATCGAGGATAACAACATCATACTTCCCCGATTCCATGATTTCCTTCGCGAATCTCCATGCTTCCAGGGCAGCCTCCCTGTGCTGCTCAAGCTCCTCCGGGCCGCTGATAAATCCCTTCCCCATGACATGGACGTCCAAGAACTTCTTGAAGCATTCAGCAGCAACCGTCTCCCCTGAAATCCAGGGACCCTTCACAAACTGAATCATGCAGGTGCAAAGCCCATGCCCGCAGCAGCGCATGGCAGTTCCAAGCGCTGCCGTCGTCTTGCCCTTCCCATGACCGGTGAAAACTATCAGCAATCCCTTCTTCTTACCCAAAGTACCCTCCAGAAATTTTTACCCTTCCTGTACACAGCACTATCCCCAAAGTAAACTAATCTACAAGACTGTATCTTATCGGTATTTCAATCGTTAAGGACTGCCCGAGGCCGTGCTCATAGGGCACCACTCTCCTGATCAGCACAATAGCCGCCCTGTCAAGCACCCTGTGCCCCGAGGAACGGATCACCTTCACCTCGATGAGCTCCCCCTCTGGATCAAGGCTCACCATCAGGTGCACAATCCCCTCCATACCTCTCTTCCTGGCAACGGCCGGATAGGCCTTTTCAGAAAGTATGCGTGAACGCAGGCCTTCGAGCACAGCCGAATAGTCGATGGCGCGACCTTTATCTGCCTCACTATGCTCCGCCCCGGATTCTTCCCGGGCCATTTCAGATACCGCTTCAAAAAAATCCGATTTTTCAGCCTGTACCTCCCGATCTTCTCCACGGGCAACCTCCTCTTCTTCAACATGCTCCTCTACCCTGACTTCCGCCCGATCCTGTTCCTCGACAACCGGCTCCTCTTCCACCGGTGGCTCTTCCCTGATCTCATCCGGTTTTTTCACCGACTTCTTTCGCTTTGCGGGCGCAGGGTAGGGCTTTACTACCTCTGGAGGAGCAGGAACGTAATAGAGGAGGGTTACCTCGTATGTTTCAGGCAGCGGCATTTCAGGCGTTTCTTTCATCCTTATCAGGCGGAAGAGGGCGAGGTGGAGCACCACCGAAAGGAGGATTGCAAGGTACAGGCTATTAAACCGGGCTCTCTTCATTGCCTTTGTTCGACCAGAAAGGAGATGCGGTCTGTTCCAGCTTTCCTTGAGACATCCATCACCTCCACAACCCTGCCAAAGGGCACTTCTTTGTCAGCCATGATAACAACTTCCCTCTTCTCACCAAGGGAGTAGCTTCGCATGAGTGCACGTAAAAGCTTCTCCTCGGATACAGAAAGACCGTTGAGAAGGATCTGCCCATCTTTCTTTATAACTAGCGAGAGCCCAGGCTGCGCATGAACCTCTGCGGTTTCTGTTTCCGGGAGTGCAACAGGTATTGAAGGACGGGTGAGAAAGGAGGTGAGGAGGAAGAAGATTAGTAGCAAAAACACCATGTCTATTAGAGGTGTCAGGTCAGGCCCGCTGTCAGTGGTGAGAGATTCTTCATATTCTTTGAACTCAATCACTTTCTCCCCCTCGTCATGGATACAATCTCCTCACCGAAGTGCTTCATGGAGAAGGCAATCGCCTTCACCCTGTTGGCATAATCTCTATAACTCATGTTTTTGTCACTCTAAAGCCAGAAGGGTTTCCAGATTTTGGCTTATCCATACGTGATCAGCCTCAAAGGCAAGCAACTTATTGGTTAATTGGCTATTCATCCTTAAATCCGTTCTTCTTTTCAATCATTTATGGCTGGTTTCGGCTAACGGGGCGCCCGGGTTCCCGAAGTGTCCCCAAGGGACATTTGGGCATCTGCCGGGAACCTGGCAGATAAGCACCGTGTCGTGTAGCGGCAGGCACCGCGTTCTCGTTAACATAGGAACCCCGATAGGCCGCCACATCTATGTCGCAAAGCAGCATGGCGGCCTATCGTTTTGCTTGTATGCGAAGTTGCCCGAGGGGCAATTTAGCGAAGCGTCGCAAACACGCTGTTAGCTACCGTGCGTCAATTATGCTGTTTCCGCTTCGTCCGTTAACCGTTTCCATAATGATTCAACGTCTAATTTCTTTACCCAATGTTTCAAATAATCTATGTCTAATTCCCCATACTGCACTTCATAAACTCGTAGGGCATCGGTAAATTGTTTTTCACTTACACCAGAAAGTTTTGCCCATCTCAATTTGGCTAAAATTGTATCCTCTGGGGTTGAAACTTGCATCTCTATACCTGTAAATTTTTCACTAATCTTGCGTGAAAAACGTGACTGGTCAAAAGGTTCATCGGTTAATATCCAAAAATCAACTTTATCTCCAGTGGTTACATCAATTAGATTAAACATACTCTGCCTGTTAATTGCATTAAGAATGCTATCTTCATCTAAATAAAAATCGGGTGGTGGGAAAGCTTCGACCAATTTCTTTGCTACTGATCTTTGAATACCAATGACCATATCTATATCATGGGTAGACCGTGGTTCACCTTGTAAGCTTGAGACAACAGAACCTGTTAACATATATTGGATTCCAATTTGATCAAGTGCTTGAATAACCTTCTTTAATAATTCCTGTTGTGACATTTATCCAGACGCTCCAAAAGTATTTTTTTGAATTTTTCATCTTGAAGATTCGGAAATCTCTTGTGTAATCCATGAATAAAAAGTTGCCTAGCAAATTCAGATAACTCAAATGCCTTTAGCAACCTTTTTTCAGGTGACATTTGACGAAGTACTTGAATGTATATCTTATGATTTGGACGGTTTTTAATATTCATAAATCCCTCACATTTTTTATTGAATGTGTTATAAATGTGAGCATGGCAGCCTATCGTTCCCAGAATAAAAGAAGTTTTTTCGAAGCAAAAATTTGAGTGAGTGTCGACTTGTCTCGAATAATAACTAGAGAAAGGCACGAACCTTTTATGCTGTCTTATACGAAGTGGCGCCAATGTTATATCACCATTAGTTTAGCCAGTTTTCGATCTTTAGCCCTTGGATTCTATCAAAATCGGTATCTTCCGAGACAAGAATAAAATTTCGGAAGCTGACTACAGAAGCTATCAAAATATCTGCGTCTTCGACGAGTTCTCCTCTCCGCTGCAAATTTGCATAGATTTCTGCAGCTCTATCAAAAATAGATTGAGTATCCAGTA
The DNA here is from genome assembly GCA_964584875.1 of uncultured Spirochaetota bacterium. Lineage (GTDB taxonomy): Bacteria > Spirochaetota > B62-G9 > B62-G9 > DRHN01 > CAZPCG01. The sequence goes on along the minus strand of CAZPCG010000207.1, from coordinate 26 downwards.
GCACCAAACCGAATTCTCTACAAAGC
>CAZPCG010000206.1:0-4595 GCA_964584875.1 uncultured Spirochaetota bacterium | reverse complement strand
TTCTACACGGCTTACACTCCCTATCAGCCCGAAATAAGCCAGGGAACTCTCCAGGTAATCTTTGAGTATCAGACCTTCATGTGCATGCTAACCGGTATGGATGTTTCCAACGCCTCGATTTACGACGGCGGTACTGCTGCTGCGGAAGCAGTGATGATGGCAGCACGGGCCAACGGGAAGAAGAAGGTCCTCCTGTCGCAAACGCTCAACCCCAACTACCGCAGCGTCATCAGGACCTATGCAGACGCCCACGGCATAGAGATAATCGAGGTGCCCTACGATGAGAGGGGTGAAACCGATGCCCGCAGGCTTGAGAGACTGCTCGATAAAGAGGTATCCTGCGTGGTGCTGCAGGTGCCGAACTTCTTCGGGGTGGTCGAGGAGCCGCAACGGTATGAGCCAATCATTCACGGGAGTGGTGCGCTGTTCATTGCGGCTTTCTCGGAGCCGATAGCCTTCGGGATTGTAAAGCCCCCCGGCGCATTCAATGCTGACATTGCATGCGGGGAGGGGCAGAGCCTCGGGCTTGCACCAGGGTATGGAGGGCCGTATCTCGGCATCCTCACCTGCAAAAGCAGCCTCCTTCGCAACATACCCGGGAGAATAGCAGGACAGACAGTTGACAGAAAGGGAAGAAGGGCGTTTGTGCTCACCCTCTCTGCGCGGGAGCAGCACATCCGGAGGGAGAAGGCGACATCCAACATTTGCACAAATGAGGGGTTATGCGCGCTTGCTGCAGCGGTGTACCTTACCGCCCTCGGAAGGCAGGGGATAAGGAAGATTGCCCTCATAAACCACAGCAGGGCCGAGTACGCAAGGCGCCGCCTGAGCAGGCTGAGGGGCTTTCGTCTTCGTTTCTCCTCACAGACATTTAACGAATTCGTAGTTCAGGCAGAGGTCGATCCGCTGGTAATTGAAAGAGAGCTGATGAAGAAAAATATCCTCCCTGGCATCAGCCTTGGTCGATACTACAGGGGGCTTGAGGATTGCATGCTCGTGACGGTGACTGAGATGAACTCGGTGGATGATATCGATAAACTTTGCGATGCGCTGGGGGGCCTTTAATTCATTGTCAGGAAGGACCGTTTTTCATAACCCGAGGGTGTTGTCTAAGGCAGCAATGACTCCTGAGATGAACCCGTTGTGAACGTCAGGGGGGTACAGTGGAAAAGACTCGAGGGATAACAACCCTTGCGATTGATGAGCCTCTGATATTTGAGCAAGGTGCTGGAGGGAGGACCGCCCTGTGCCTTCCGGAGATTGATGCTAGTGAGGAACATCTGGAAGAAACACTACCCCCATCAATGGTCCGGGGGTTGATTGATGGGTTTCCGGAGGTCAGCCAGGTTGAGCTGGTCAGGCACTTTATAAGGCTTTCGCAGTGGAATTACGGTGTTGACACGGGGTTTTATCCCCTCGGGTCATGCACGATGAAGTACAACCCGAAGGTGAATGAGGAAGCCGCTAAGCTTGAAGGTTTCGCCTTTGCACATCCACTTCAGCCCGATGAGCTTTCGCAGGGTGCATTGTACCTTCTCTACGAGCTTGAGCGCTGGCTTGCAGGGATAACGGGCATGGACAGGGTAACCCTCCAGCCTGCAGCCGGGGCCCATGGTGAGCTTACGGGAATGATGATGATCAGGGCCTACTTCCGCCAGAAGGGCGAAAGCCGGAGCAGGGTCCTCATTCCGGATACCGCCCACGGCACAAATCCCGCAAGTGTCAGCATGTGTGGATATACGGCGGTGCCTGTACGGTCGAGCTCAGAGGGGATTGTTGATGTGGATACTGTTGTTTCGCTCATGGATGATGATGTTGCAGCGCTCATGATCACCAACCCCAACACCCTCGGGATTTTTGAATCCGACATACGGGAGATCGCCGAGGTGGTTCACAGCAGGGGAGGGTTCGTCTACTGTGACGGGGCAAACCTCAATGCCCTGATGGGCATCGTCAGGTACGGGGACATAGGCGTGGACCTCGTCCACATGAACCTCCATAAAACCTTTTCGACACCCCACGGTGGAGGGGGTCCTGGCGCAGGGCCTGTGGCCGTAAAGGAGGAGCTTGCCCCCTACCTGCCTGTTCCAGTTGTAGAGAAGCAGGAAGACCGGTTTGCCCTGAGCTACGATCGGCCCAGGTCAATAGGTAAGGTGCACAGCTTCTACGGCAATTTTCTTATCTGCCTCAGGGCTTACGCATACATCGCTTCCATGGGGTCACAGGGGTTGAAAAAGGCCAGCACCACTGCAGTGGTCAATGCCAACTACATCAAAATGAAACTGAAACCCCACTACCACCTCCCATACAACGGGCCATGCCTCCACGAATGTGTCTTTACCGACAGGCTCCAGCAGGAGAGAGGGATTACATCCCTCGATATTGCCAAAAGGCTGATCGACTACGGCTTTCACCCTCCCACGATCTACTTCCCTCTGGTTGTTTCAGGAGCGCTCATGATAGAACCTACTGAGACCGAAAGCAGGGGAACCCTTGACAGCTTCGTCGAGGCAATGGTATCAATCGCAGAGGAGGCCTTAAAGGACCCGGAGAAGCTGAAGAGCGCGCCGCACAGGGCAAAGATCACACGTGTGGATGAGGTCGCCGCGGCCAGAAAACCTGTTCTCAGGTGGCAGGGCGCCTGAAGGGGAAGAATTAAGGTTCGGTTGAATTAAATGGTGAAAGTCAAGGTTTACGGTCCATTGAAGAAATATACAGCCGGTAAATCCTCAATCCAGATTCGAATAAGCGATAAGGGAAATACACTGGGCAGCATCATCAACCAGATATTCGGTGAGGAGGAGAAGATAATAAAAGATATTGCAGGCATACTGGTAAATGGGAAGAACAGCAGCTTGACCGGGGGGATGAATACCGGGATAAAAAATGACGATGAGATAAGTATCTTCCCGTATATAGCTGGGGGGTAGTTTATTATCAATGGGAGAGGTGAACGGCATTGAAGGCAAAAGGATACATGGGAATAATACTCAGGGTTGATCTGAGCACCCGGAAAATAGAAAAACAGGAGCTGCCGGACGCAGTTGCCGAGGGGTTTATAGGTGGGTGCGGTTTTGGAACAAAGATCTTGTACGAAGAGACTTCACCCTGGACAGACCCTCTGGGGCCGGAGAATCCATTGGTATTTGCGGTCGGTCCTGTAACCGGTACACATGCGTTTAATTCGGACCGGTTTGATGTTGTTTCAAAATCGCCCCTTACAGGTATTTATGGTGAGGCAAATGCAGGCGGTTACTGGGGTGGTAAGTTTAAGAGATGCGGATATGATGCCTTGATAATCAAGGGGAGGTCGGATTCTCCGGTGCTTTTAAGGATCGATGATGAATGCGTGAAAATAGAGGATGCCTCACACCTGTGGGGCAGGGACACGTTTGAGACGACGGACATTATCAAGAAGGACTTTGGGGATACCGCAAGGGCTTCCGTTATTGGACCTGCCGGGGAAAATCTTGTTAAGTTCGCAAATATCATTACGGATGGATATCATGGAAGGGCTATAGGGAGATGCGGGTTTGGAGCGGTGATGGGTTCCAAAAACTTAAAAGCGGTGGTCGTGAATGGGACAAAGGAGGTGGCTATTGCAGATGAAAGCAGGATGATGAAAGCTGTAAAAATGCTCGGCCCTCTGATGAAAGAAAATCCCGAATCCCTGAGAGTGGGAGGAACCGGGGTAGGTATAGAAGGTTCTGAAAAAATAGGGAATCTTCCAATAAAAAACTGGTATCAGGGCAGCTGGCCTGAAGGTGCAAAAAAGATAACGGGGCTCACAATTGCCTCAGAGATTCTTGTGGGAAGATACCACTGCGGCAGATGTGTCATTAATTGCGGAAGGGTCGTTGAGGCTAAGGGCGGTCCGTACGATGGAAAGAGGATTGCGGGACCCGAGTATGAAACCCTCGGGCTGCTCGGATCAAACTGTCTGATAGACGACCTCCCTGCGGTTGTTAAGGGGAATGAGCTATGCAATCGATATGGGCTTGATACCATATCAACCGGAGGGGTCATAGGTTTTGCTATGGAAGCTTATGAGAGAGGAGTTGTTACGAAAGAAGATGCCGATGGCGTTGAGCTCAAATGGGGAAACGGGTCAGCGCTGCTGGCGTTGATAGAAAGCATAGCGGAGAAGAAAGGTCTGGGGAAGCTTCTTTCAGAGGGTGTAAGAAAATCTGCCGGGGAGATGGGTGGTATCGCAAAAGAGTTTGCGCTTGAAGTTAAGGGATTGGAGCCTCCCGCGCATGATGGCAGGGCACGGATGACAGTAGCGCTGGGTCTTGCAACCGCAAACCGGGGTGCCTGCCATTTGGGAGCATTCACTCACGATTTTGAAGGGAGCAGCGTTATCAAGGACCTGGGTTCGCCGGCGCTTGAGGAGGGTTATACCACCCGGGGTGTTGCGGAAAATGTGTTCAGGATGCAGAATCTGATGTGCATGTTTGATTCGTTGTCATGCTGCAAGTTTGGGCTTTACGGCGGTTTCACGGTTGCCACTCTTATAGATTTTCTTAACAGCGCTACGGGATGGGATGTCGATCACGGAGAATTCTTCAAGGCAGGAGAACGGATATTTAACGTCA
>CAZPCG010000205.1:0-4647 GCA_964584875.1 uncultured Spirochaetota bacterium | reverse complement strand
ATCGATTCGATCGAACCGCTGCCAGGTGCAGTGGATTTTCTGCGCTGGGTACGTAAAAGGACCCAGGTAGTTATCCTTTCCGACACGTATTATGAGTTTGCCCTCCCCCTCATTAAGAAGCTTGAATGGCCCACTCTCTTCTGCAATTCAATTGAGGCAGATGAAAGGGACACGATTGTCGACTATCACCTGAGAATCAGGGATGGGAAGCGGAAGGCAGCGAAGGCCTTCAGGGAAATCGGGTTCAGGGTGGTGGCGATTGGCGACTCCTACAACGATACAACAATGCTCAGGGAGGCGGATACAGGCCTCTTGTTCAGACCGCCTGCCAATGTAATGGAGGAGTTCCCCCAGTTCAGGGTTTTTCACGACTATGAAGAGATGAAGACGTACCTTGAGGGCTATCTCTCCATGAAAGAATAATCAGGTGAACTTCAATATGAAAAGCGTTAAAATCGGAATTCTCGGGTTGGGCACTGTTGGCTCAGGGGTGTATGAGCTGCTCACAAGGAACGACGGTCTCATCCAGATGAAGTCAGGAATCAGGATAGAGATCGGGAAATGCGCCGACACAAACCTCGAACGAAAGAGGAAGCTTCGCGTTCCCGATGAAATCTTCACCCCCTCCGCAGAGGAGGTTTTGGAGGATCCGGGGATTGATATCGCCATCGAGCTCATTGGTGGAACAGAGGTTGCACGTGAGCTTGTTCTGAGTGCCCTGAAAAGAAAGAAGCACGTTGTTACCGCCAACAAGGCACTGCTTGCGAAGCACGGGAGGGAGATTTTTCAGTCGGTGCTTGAGAATGAGGTTGAGCTTGGATTTGAGGCTTCTGTGGGAGGAGGAATCCCCATTATCAAAACCATCCGGGAGTCTCTGGTCGGGAATGAGATATACAGGATTGTGGGGATTCTCAACGGAACGACTAATTTCATCCTCACAAAGATGACCAGGGAGGGGCTTGATTTCAAGACGGCGCTGAGGATTGCACAGGAGTCCGGCTTTGCAGAGGCTGATCCGACACTCGATATATCGGGGGGTGATGCCCGGCACAAAATCACCATACTCTCCTCCCTTGCTTTCAACACTTTTGTAGACATGCAAGCGGTGTACGTCGAGGGGATTGAGAAGATCGAGCAAAGGGACCTCCGGTATGCGGGGGAGCTCGGTTTTGTGCTGAAACTGCTTGCCATCGCTGAGAAGAGGGAGGACGGTATTTCGGTGAAGGTGCACCCTGCGCTTGTGCAGCGTGACAACCCTCTTGCGGCAATAAGCTGGGAAGACAATGCGGTGATGGTATACTCTGATTTTCTCGGCAAGTCCATGTATTCCGGAAAGGGAGCAGGGGCAAAGCCAACGGCGAGTGCTGTCGCCTCCGATATCATAGATATTGCGCTGAGGATAAAAAACAGCCGCGAGTACGCCAAAAGCAGCTACTGCTTCTCCCAGGCCCTCCCCACGGCGCCTTTCGAGAAGAGCAGGTCGCGATACTACTTCAGATTTCATGTTCTGGACCGCCCCGGAATACTCTCAAAGATCGCAGGAATACTCGGTGACAACCGGATAAGCATAGCCTCGGTGATACAGAAGGAGACCGAAGAAGAGCATGAGCATGTGCCGCTCGTTATGATGACCCACACGGCCCTCGAGGCTGATATCGTGAAGGCAATTGCCCGGATAGATGGGCTCCCTGAGCTTGAGGGAAAGAGCAGGCTCATCAGGGTGATCGACGAGGAATGAATCAGTGGAGTAAGAGCTTATAACAGTTAAGGAGGACAGCTATGGTGATGAAGAAGTTCATCAACAGGCCCGAGGAGATCGTCAACGAGCTTCTCACAGGACTCGTTGCAGCCTACAGCGACCTGCTCCAGATGGTTGGGGACAACATCATTATCCGCAGGAAGCCGAAGGAGAAGGGAAAGGTCCAGATAGTGTTTGGGCAGGGTATAGGCCATGAGCCCGGTTACAACGGAATGTTGGGCTACGGCATGCATGATGTCGAGGTCCCCGGAGGGATTTTTGCATGTTCGGGTGGTGACAGGATTTACGAGGGCATTAAAATTGCCTGGGAGATGAGCGGCAACACACCTGTTCTCCTCCTTATAGCGAATCATGAAGGTGACGTCATCAATGGTAATATGGCCCTCGACCTTGCAAGGGACGATGGAATAGATGTTGAGGGTGTTATTCTTTACGATGATATTGCGAGCGCACCGAAAGGTGAGGAAGAGAACAGGAGGGGGATGGCGGGAATGACCTTTAGCTTCAAGGCGGCCGGAGCGCTTGCCGAGGAGGGTAAGAGCAGGGAAGAGATCGTTCAGATGGTGAAGCGAGTGAATGAAAGCACGAGAACACTTGCCGTTGCCCTGCGGCCATGCACCATACCCACCACCGGCCAGCCTCTCTTCACCCTGGCGGAGGATGAGCTCGTTATTGGGCCTGGAGTTCATGGCGAGGCCGGTCCTGAAGGCCCCCTGAAAATGATTACGGCCAATGAGGTAATGGACATAGTCGCCGGTAAGCTGATAGAGGATGGTGGGTATAGAAGCGGCGATGAGCTTATCGTCCTCATAAACGGGAGCGGGTCCACAACCCTCATGGAGATGTTCATCCTCTATAAAAGGCTCCAGGAGATACTGGGAAAAAGGGGTATGAAGCCCTACAAACCGCTGATCGGAAACTACATTACCACCCAGGAAATGGCGGGATTCTCGCTCTCTCTGTGCAGGGCTGACAGGGAGATAAAGAGATTGTGGGATGCACCGGCAAATACCCCCTATTTCAAGGTGATGTGAGGGAGGAAAGATATGCACAGTTATGGGCTTGAGCTTTTACTGTACACGGGGAAATTCAGCAGGGAGGATGTGAAGTTCATTCCGCATGCGAAGGAGCTGGGATTCGACGGTGTGGAGGTCCATCTCGGGCATCCAGAGGAAATTCCTGTTGCGGAGATAAAAAGGGCACTGAATGAAAACGGAATGGAAGCGCACTTCGCAGTTACGCTTACCCAGGAGGCCAACAGCATTTCAAAGGACCCTGAGATCAGAAGGGAGGGCCTCAGGTATTTCAAGAGATGCATCGATGCCGCAAGCGCAATTACAGGCGGGGGGTGCTGTATCGGCGGGGTGAACTACGCTGCCTGGGGCTACTTTACCGGCACTTCGAGGACTGCTGAGGAGTGGGACTGGGCAGTAAAGAACTACAGGGAGGCGGCAAGGTATGCGCAGGAGCGGAACATCACCCTTGCGGTGGAGCCGGTGAATCGTTTTGAGACATACTTCCTGAACACAGCAGCCGACAGTGTCCAGTTCTGCAGGGATGTAGGAGAGCAAAATGTGAAGGTTCACCTCGATACCTACCACATGATCAGAGAGGAGAAGAGTTTCTACAGGGCAATCGTGGATACTGGAGAGTATCTCGGCTATTTCCATGCCTGTGAGAACGAAAGGGGAATACCTGGCACGGGGCTTGTGCAATGGGAGGAGGTATTCAGAGCGCTGAAGGATATCGACTACCAGGGCTGGATCACGATCGAATCCTTCGTTCCGGATATCCCTGAGCTTGCAAGGCTTTGCGCCATCTGGCGAAAACTTGCGCCAAGTGCCGATGTGCTTGCCCGTGACGGGCTGAAGAATATCAGGGCAATTGACAGGAAGGTATTTGGTCTGGAATGAATGAAAAAGAGCGAGTAAAAAGGTGTGTATCCTTCGAAGAAACCGATAAGGTGCCGTGGCAGATAGACTGCACTACTCAGATGGCAGAAAGATTCGTGCAGTATCGCAGTCTTGCCGGGGGGAAACCAGTTTCAGAGCGGGAGGGATACCACGATACACACACCTTCCTCAATGACTGCTTCGGCAATCATCTGTGCTATGTTCGCACTGAGAGGCCATACAGTGCTGAGGGATTTAAGCCCGGCATCTTGAGGGATGAGTGGGGTGTTTTATGGGACCGGTCAATCGACAGGGACATCGGTATTCCCATCAACACGGTGCTTGAGGGGATGGACCTGAGTGCATTGAAGGTTCCCGATCCCCTGGATCCTGTGCGGTACGCAAATTTCGAGCTAACTATCAGCGCAAACCCTAACCGATACTTGATAGCAAAAATTTCACGCTGCCTCTTTGAAAGGGCCTGGTCACTGCGGGGAATGCAGAGCCTGCTAATAGATTTCAAGCAGAATCCGGCCTTCGTGCATGAGCTTTTTGATGCGATCACGGAGTTCGACCTGAAGGTTCTTGAAAGGCTCGGGCAATTTCCTGTTGATGGGGTTCGATTCGCAGATGACTGGGGCGGGCAGCAGGGCCTGCTGATGAGCCCCGATACCTGGCGCAGTTTCATAAGGCCATACCTTGCGAGGATGTATCAACAGGCCCACCGGCAGGGGTACGATGTGTTGATTCATAGCTGCGGCAACATCTCTGCCCTGCTCGACGATCTCATTGAGATCGGCGTGAATGTATTCAACCCTTTTCAGCCCGAAGCGATGGATATTGAGAGTGTCATGGTGAGGTATTCGGGCAGGCTTGCCTTCTGGGGAGGTTTGAGCTTGCAGAAAACCCTTCCTTTCGGAACGCCTCAGGAGGTAAAAAAGGAGGTGCGGCACAGGCTTGAGCTCGGGAGGAAGTTTGGAGGGTACATAGTTGCGC
>CAZPCG010000204.1:0-4667 GCA_964584875.1 uncultured Spirochaetota bacterium | reverse complement strand
ATTGGAAGCAGTTTCGCAGAACAGAAAGAAGCTATATTGTGGAAAATAACTACTTTGATCGATTTGTGCTATCGGACCCGATGGCGCAGACGCTCCGTGCCGCGCCAGCCTATGAGAGGAGGACCGCAGACGGGTTTAGTGTGCAGGCTCTGGTGTTGCAGAAGTTGCTGGATTGCCGGCAAAGCTCCTTCAGCTTGACATCCGAAAGGAAATAAACTAAGGTAGATAGTACAAATCCAAAGGAATGGTGCAAACGTGAAGGAGTACACCGATCTTGCCCTGAACATAGCCGGGATGGCCGGAGCGGACTTTGCAGACATCCGTATTGTAGAGGAGCTGCAGAACAGGGTGTGGGTTGAGCGCCGCTCACTCAAGCTGATCGACCACGGGGAGCGATTTGGCTACTGCGTGCGGGTGCTTCTTGAGGGAGCGTGGGGTTTTGCTTCGAGCACGGGGCTTTCGAGAGACGAGGTGGGGAAAACGGCGAAGCGGGCCGTAGAGATCGCAAGGGCCTCTGGAAGGGTTATGAAGGAAGTACCGGCCAGTATGGCATGGGAGGAGCCGTGCACCAGGACCCTGACCGGGCCCTGTACTGAGGACCCCTTCGGGATCCCCAATGCCCAGAAAGCTGAGCTTTTGCTTGAGGCCTGCGGCAGGATGCTCGGTGTGGAAGGCGTTGTGATGTCCAGCGGATTTCTGCAGTTCATAAGGCTCCGCAGGGTCGTTGCCAACAGCGATGGAAGCTACCTGGACATGACGAACTTTTTTGCCAACCCAGGGCTAAAGGCAATTGCGGTTTTTGGGGAGGAGTCCCAGGAGCGGAGCTACCAGGGAGGCGCACGCCAGGCCGGCTACGAGTTCATCAGGGAGGTGGACCTCCTCGACAGCGCCCAGCGGCTGGCGGAGGAGGCAGTGGTTAAGTGCAGGGCTGAAGGATGCCCCACGGGTGTCATGGACCTTGTTCTTGACCCGATGAACCTTGCCCTGACAATACACGAATCCGTCGGGCATCCCACGGAGCTCGACAGGATACTCGGCTGGGAGGCCAACATGGCAGGGCGGAGCTTTATCCAGCCAGGGGACGTGGGGATGCTCCGCTACGGGAGCGATCATGTAAATCTCACGGTCGACAACACCCTTGAGGGGGGCCTCGGGAGCTGGTTTTACGATGACGATGGCGTCAGGATGAAAAAATACCCCCTGATAAAGAACGGCATACTGGTTGATCTGGTCACAACTCGGGAGACCGCACCCCTCATTGGATGGGAACGTTCGAGCGGCTGCTGCCGCTCTGATGGCTTCGACCATTTCCCCATCACCCGCATCCCCAATCTTTACATGGAACCTGGGCCTGATGATGACCTGACGCCGGAAGACCTGATCGCAGGGGTTGACAGGGGCATCCTTATCGAGGGTATGGGGAGCTTTTCCATCGACCAGATGAGAAACAACTTCCAGTTCGGGGGTGACATGTTCTGGATGATCGAGGGCGGAAGAAAAACAAGGCCCCTGAAGAAGGTCACCTACCGCGCCCAGACCAGGGAGTTCTGGGGGAGCTGCGACGGCATTGCGGGAAGAGGTTTCTGGCAGCCCCACGGTGTGATGAACTGCGGCAAAGGCGAGCCGATGCAGGTGATGTACATGACACACGGCGCAAGCTGGGCCCGATTCAGGAACATCAGCGTAGGGGAGGCGAAGCTGTGAAAACGAGAGACGAGGTGCAGGCACTCCTGCAACAGTTGCTTTCAGAGGTAACTGCCCCCCGGGCGCAGGTGGGATACAGCTATCAGAACAGCCTTGCGACAAGGTTCGGCCAGAACGCGATTACCCAGAACATGGGAGGTGAGGAGGAGTGGATGTGGGTGACTGCCGCCTACGGCAACAAGCACGGAAGCTCAGTCACCAACAGGCCCGAACCTGACTCGATCGGGAAGGTGGTGGAAAGGGCCCAGGAGATTGCAAAGGCTTCACCAGAAGACCCCGAATATGTGCCGCCTCCCGGGCCGCAGACCTACCCACCGGTGCCTCGGCGCTACTACGGGGACGTGGCTGAGGCAGGGCCTGATAAGCTCGCGGGTGAAATCTGGAGGGTCGTTGAAATAGCAAGAGGCTCTGATTACATGGCAAGCGGGCTTTTTGCTACAGACTGCGGTGTGACCGGGGTCGCGAGCACGGAAGGGCTTTTTGGTTTCGACATGGTTTCAAACGTGGATTGCTCGGTTACAATGAACGGGCCGTATGGGAGCGGCTTTTCCAGCGGTAACAGCGAGTCGTTCAGCCGGGTCGATTCGGAGGCGCTGGCCCGGCAAGCCCTTGAAACGGCTGAGGCTACGCAGAACCCCCGCGACATCGAGCCTGGCGACTACACCGTCATCTTCGAGCCGCAGGCCGTGTTCGATTTTCTCAGCTTCCTCCTCTTTGACCTTGAGGCACGCGATGCGGATGAGGGCACAACGGTGTTTGCGGGGAAGACAGGCGTTCGTCTGTTCGGCGACAGGGTGAACATCTCCACGAGAATCGATGACCCCCAGCTGCCTGCCCCTCCCTTCGGCCAGTACGGTCTTGCCTCCCGCAATACTTTTTGGGTGAAAGACGGTGTCGTTGAGAGGCTCTACCATGACCGCTACTGGGCAGGCCGCAAAGGCACACAACCCGATCCCCTCATCTTTCCAATCTTCATGGAGGGAGAGGAGCAGGAGGTTTCTGATCTCGTTGCCCGGTGCAGGGAAGGGCTGCTTGTGAAGAGGCTCTGGTACATCCGTCATGTCGACCGGAAGGAGCTTCTTCTTACAGGAATCACCCGCGACGGCCTCTTTTTGGTTAAAGATGGAAGGGTCGCTGCGCCTGTGAGAAACCTTCGGTTCAACGAGTCCCCGGTTGTATTTCTAAAAAATGTGAGTGCGATGAGCCGCCCGCAGCGCATAGGCAATATGGCAAAGGTTCCGGGCATATTGAGTGAGGGTTTTACCTTCAGCTCGGTGACCGAGTCGATATAGAGGCGTGTATCTATGCCCACTGTATCGTGTCCGGTGCACCCTCCCCCGTCCCCTCCCTCAAGGGAGGGGGAGTTGTGAGGCCCCATATACAGGTGAGGGGGAGGGTTGTATGTCCCCTCCCTTCGTCCTACCCGTAGAAAGCGGCGCTCATGAAGGTGACCACGGACTGGGTTGCAGGGTCAACCGACTGATCGTATTTCAGGAGAAGAACGCTAGTAGCATCCACGAGCTTGAGAAGCGTGTATATTGCAGGCACCCCGCATACATTCCGGCTGTCTTTCTCCTCCTGGATCAGCCTGATGAACCCCTCGGCATCGCGGTCCAGGATGAACTGTATCATGCGCCTGTCATCGATTTCAGCCTTCTTCAGCATGGCAGGCGTCATGGTGAGATTCTGCCCGAAACGCTGCCCCAGGTGGCTCAAATCCACCCCGGCGATGATGCAGGCCTGTCCTCCCCGCTCCTCGCACACCGATTTCAGCGCCGAGGTAAACTCCAGGAATTCCGTATCTTCTGAAGGTGAGCGCCCGGAGGATATTTCGTCCCGGGAGGAGCAGAGAATCGGTACGAACCGCGCCTTTTCACCAGCAGGGAAGAGATAGCGGAGGAAGAGGGCCTGGAACTCGACCGAGTGCTCGCTTTTGTGCACGAACTCGTCCTCGAAAAAATCAATGGTACACTGTTTACGCATGCTTGCGATGAAGTCCCGATCGACAGGCAACACTCCCAGAGGGGTATCGAAGTCCTTTTCGGTGAGTACGAATCTCCTCCTGGTCTGAACATGGGATATGCCGAGAACAATGAAGGTGGTGGCGCTGCACTCACGGGCAAGCTCGGCGTAGCTTAAGGCAAAGCAGGCTCCTCCTCGCCGTATGTCGATGTGGGGCGCGATGAGGCCCCTGAGCCTGCCGGTCGGGGCCTGGGAGGCTGGGAGGCCGGGCCCCTCCGGTGCATCGAACAGCGACTCGATCTGCTTGAGCAGAGCCTCCCTGTCCTTTTCGTAGGCGGTCCCGGCGTGGGATGCCTCTCTCAAAGTCGCCTTCCTGAACTCCTCAACTGCTCTGTTTTGAGCCTCATAGAATCTGTCGCTTTCCAGAAAGAGGTAGCTGTCGAGTTTTTCTATGATCTCCCGCACTTTGTCGCTGAAGAGCAGGGTACCATATCTTCGGGTGTAAGCCGCCTGGATGTCAAGGATCGAGTGGTTGCCGTCGAAGAGGGATACGATAAAAAAGAGTTCAGGAGGAAGGCATATAAGCCTTTCGGAAATTCCCAGGGGGTCCCGAAGGCATATGAGGTTGTCGCGGGCGGTAACCGCTTCAACAGGGCGGAGCTTCGGGTAATCCATGATCATGCTGACTTCCCTCCTCAGTACAGCGCCTGTGCAGGAGCCAATTTGTTCACTATTCTATATATCACTGATTAAAGCCAGGTCAAGGAAAATATCCATCTGGATGCCCTGGCATCAAAATCGCAGGTGAAAAAACAGATGAGCGGCGCTTAAAGACCCTGTACATAAAGGGTCGATTTGAAAACTTGTTCCCGTAGCGGCCCTAATAATTCAGAGCTTCAATTGCAGTGCCCCTGTAGTAGTGTTTGAGGATTTCACCATAGGAAAATCCCCGCCCGGCCATACCACCTGCCCCGCTCTGGCACATCCCCACCCCATGACCC
>CAZPCG010000203.1:4563-4669 GCA_964584875.1 uncultured Spirochaetota bacterium | reverse complement strand
GGTTTGCACGCGGGCAGAGGCTGAACGTCTACAGCAACGAGTGGAGGGTAAAGATTTAAAATAGCCCCCTTCTCCTGCACTCCTCATGGAACCGGGCATAGATCCC
>CAZPCG010000203.1:0-4553 GCA_964584875.1 uncultured Spirochaetota bacterium | reverse complement strand
GCGTTAATGGCGAAGGTGATCAACGCTCGGATCCCCTTCGTCATATCAAGCTCCGCGCCGACAGCCGAATCGATCAGGCTTGCGAAGAGGTTTGGAGTAACCCTCATCGGGTTTGCACGCGGGCAGAGGCTGAACGTCTACAGCAACGAGTGGAGGGTAAAGATCTAAAAAAGCCCCCTTCTCCTGCACTCCTCATGGAACCGGGCATAGATCCCTTCGTATTCATTCGCCCTGCTGCTGTTTGGTTCCACCACGGTCTCTATATTCACCATGTTCGAAATGGCCTCCGAGAGGCAGGAGTAGTGCACGCCGCCTGCCGCTATTATGGCTGCGCCGAAGGCTGCCTCAACCTCCCTGGCCCTGCATATAGTCCTGTTGAGCACGTCCGCCCTGATCTGCATCCACGAAGCGCTGTATGCACCTCCACCCATGCTGTATATCCTGTCCCCTATCCCGTAGCCGATTTTTACTATCTTCTCGTAGATCATCCGCTCAACGAAACCGATCCCCTCGAGAAAGCCCTTGAACATGGTCTGGGGGTTTGAGAGCGTGGCGGTGATGAATCCCACCGCGTCCATGTTCATGAAAGGAAACTTCTCGCTTCTCCTCACCAGGGGATATATCAGCGCCCCCGTTGGAGGAGTGCCTTCTATAAGCCGATCGTAGCCCTCAAGCCTTTCGCCGAAGAACATCCTCAGTGCCTCACCCCCGGTGTTGCTGGCTGCCCCCGGAAGCCAGAAACCCTCGGGGTGCCGGTGGGCATAGAGCAGACCTTCAGGATCTGGGATAAAACGCTCTGCAATTCCTCGTATTCCAAGCACAGTTCCAAGTGTTGTGTTCCAGTCCCCTGCCTTTTCAGCACCGCTTGAGTAGAAGCTCGTCGTCGAATCCGTCGCTCCTGCAACAACCTGAACATCTTCCTCAATGCCGCAGGCTTCCCTCAGGCGCCTGCTGAGGGTGCCGGTAACCTCCCCTGTTTTTACGACCTCCGGAAGCTTTTCAACAGGGATGCCGAGCACGCTCTGGATGGATTCGGGCCAGCAGTAGTTCTCAAGATCGTACCCTGTCTTTACCGCATTTGAAAAATCCGTGGTATCGAAATCTCCAGAGATGAGACCCTTCACATAGTCCGCAGCGTGGATGAATTTCCATGTCCTCTCAAAAAGGCGGGGTTTGTTGCGTTTCAACCAGAGGATCTTTGAGAGCGCAAAAGATGGCTTAGCATTGATACCTGTCTGCTCGATTATGAATCTGGATTCCTCCTGTGCCCTCACGTCATTGTGGAGCATGGCGTTGTACAGAGGCTGATTATCCCTGTCGATGGGGAGTATGGTTCCCGATGTAGAATCGACGCAGACCGCCTGTAGTTGGCACTCCGGCCTTGAGCCCAGCGCCTTTTGCAGTACTGAGAAAAGGGCCCTTTCCCAGAATCTCGGGTCCTGCTCCGATATCCTCTCATCATCGCTCTTTACCGTGCTCTCCAAAACCCCTTCTGACTGTACAGTGAGAACGGTTCCCTCTTCATCGGCAAGCAGTGCCCTGATGCCGGTTGTACCGAGATCGATTCCCAGAAATGCCAGCTTTTTTTTCATTTAATCAGCACCACAATTAAGATCTTCAGGTTCCGCACGCCGGCAAGCTATAACAGGTACCGAAAGCTAGTACACCTTGTAGCGCCTGTAGCGGTCCTTTTTCTCGAATAGCTTCACGGTTAACAGGCCGAAGAGGAATCCGCCGATATGTGCAAACCAGGCAACGTTGCTGAGGCGTCCCGTGAAGCTCGAGAGGAGCTGGAAGAGGAACCATATCCCGATGAAGGTTACGGCCGGAACGTTGACGACCGTAATGAAGATGAAGATAAACATCAGGGTCCGCACCCTCGCCCGGGGAAACTTCAGCATGTAGGCCCCAAGTACAGCCGACACTGCACCGCTTGCACCTATGATTGGAACTGTTGATGATGAGGTTACCAGTATCTGCAGGAAGGAGGCGGCAATACCACCCAGAATGTAGAAAACCACAAACCTGAAATGCCCCACGGTGTCCTCGATGTTGTTGCCGAAGATCCAGAGAAACCACATGTTTCCGAGAAGATGCCAGAATGAGCCGTGGAGAAAGAGGGAGGTGATCAGTGTGATGTAGGGGGTGAATCCAGTCTTCGGGTTGATGTCGACCCCGTGGGTTATCTCAAAGGGTGTAACGCCGAACCTGGCAACAAAGACCGAATTGTTGTACCTGCCCATTCCAAGCTGGACGAAAAAGATAAAGCTGTTCAGCACGATGAAAAGAATCGTAATAATGGGAAATGTTTTTGTAGGATTCTCATCTTTTAAAGGAAAAAACATCGCTATGCCTCATCTACAAAGTTTATTGCCGCCTTGCGTCCCTCCTTCTCGCTCACGAAAAGCATTATAATCATGCCAACAAGAAAATAAAAGACCGTCGATAGAATTGCAAACCTGTTCGATGAAAACAGGTAGGACATGATCCCGAAGGAGAGTATGCCCATAATTGCCGAAAACTTCCCTGAAAAGCCCCAGAAACCGAAGAACTCAGCGCTCTTAGATTTCGGGGAGAAGAGGCCCACCATTGCGCGGGCAGAGGATTGGCTCGACCCCATGGCGATACCCGCAAGATTTGCCACCACCCAGAAGGGCCCACGACTCCTTATAAAGTAGGCAGCGGCGACGGTTGCAATCCATATTAAGAGGGTTATGAGAATGCTCTCCTTAAGGCCGATGAGGTCATTGAGGAAGCCGAAGAGGAAGGCACCTACCGATGCGGTGATGTTCACAATGATGATGAGCAGAACAGTCATCCCCGGGGTAAAGCCGAGCTCTTTTTGGGCGTAGATCGCGGCAAATGAGATGACAACCGCAATTCCTGAATAGAAGAAGAACATCGCAAGGAGCAGTTTTCCAAGTTCTTTGAATGCCCTGATGTTCTGTAATGTCATTGAAAGACGTTTAAAAGCAATGCGAAAATAGCTCTCCTTTCTGAATAAACCTGGCTCCTTCCTCCGCTCCCGCACCCATAGAAATGTTGGTATTGCGGCAACCCCGAAGAAGGAAGCGGTAACCAGGCTGCTCAACCTGACCGAAAGGTTTGCATCTCCTTCCGGACGGTAGAAGAGGATGAGCATCAGGCAGATTGCCAGGGAGAGGAGGCCTCCAACATACCCGAAGCTCCAGGCGTAGCCTGAAATCCTCCCCATGTTCTCTTCATCTGCGATATCCGGCAGGAAGCTCGAAACAAAGTTCTCGGATGCCGAGTAGCCGATGTTTGAAATAACGACGAATACCATAGCGGGGATGATGTACCCTGGCTTGACAGAAAAGAGCAGCGCTGTAAATACGACGCAGAGAAGATAGGTCGCAAAGAGGAAGTGCTTCTTCTTGTTTGTATGATCTGCTACTGCCCCCAGCAGGGGCCCGAAAAGCATCACGAGGAAATAGGAAATAGAGAGGGTGACGGCCCACAGGAGCTCTCCCTTATTTGCCTGGTTGACAACTACACTGACGAAGTATGCGTTGAATATGGCGGTGATGACGATGGTTGTGTAAGAGGAGTTGGCGAAATCGAACATCATGAACCCGAAGATTTCTCTGCGCCTGGCCTTTCCCTCATCGACACCGCCGGTTTTGCTGTCACACATTAATGCTTTCATCTGCCTTACCTGTGATTTTCACGGAGAACACTGGAGCGTTCTCATCATCCAGATGCTCTCACAGATGCTCTCAACCAGATGCTCTCAACCAGATGCTCTCATCCAGATGCTCTCAACTCATCACTCAATGAGCACAACCCCGTAGTAGTCACCCCTGCAGGTGGTTGTGCGCAACACCTCGATAGGAAAGCCATTGGCCCGCACGGTGGCAAACACATCAATTCCACAGGCCTCCATCGATGGCCGCGCCTCATCGGGGTACCGGCAGAATGGTGTGCAGTCGGCGCAGAGGTTGCACGGACCGGAACCCATCCCGAAGGCCTTGTAGTACCCATCAAGAAAGATCAACCTCTCGAGGGAAGCCACCATCTTCCGGATATCCGCATGCTCGTCTCCATGGATCAGAATACCGTGTTTGTAATGGGCAATCATCCTGAGTGTCAACCCGGGGGAGGGAGAATTAGGGGGACATGTCAGCCTCTGCCCGAATCCATCGCAGCCGTACTGGCACTTGAGCCTCACCCATTCCGCCGTCACAATGCTGTTTGCAGGGATGACCTTTGCTTCTTTTGCACCGAGCTCCTTTGCCTTCTTCAAATACCCACTGAATTTATCTCTGATTTTATCCATGATGATAGACTCTTTTGCATTTATGCCACGCATCATCCAATAATAATACTGCCGTAAAGGAGAACGGCACAACATATAAATGAGCGTTACAGATGAAAGATATGACAATGGGTCATAAAGATGCCCCTTATGTATCCTCCAGACCTGACCTCCTGTTTTCACTCAGCCGCTCATCTATGTACCCCATGTCACCTTTGATTTCCATCGCAATGTATTTCATCTGGCCAGCGCTCAGTATGTTCTCCTCCGAATAGAG
>CAZPCG010000202.1:0-4691 GCA_964584875.1 uncultured Spirochaetota bacterium | reverse complement strand
AGTGAACAAGCGCAAAGAGCACGGCTCTTGCCGCGCCGCCGCATCCAATGAGGAGCGCCTTCTTCCCCTCGATCCCCACATTCCTGTCCTCAAGGGGCTTTAAAAAACCGAGGTAATCGGTGTTGTAGCCGGAGAGGATCCCTCCCTCGTTCACCACGCAGTTCACAGCCCCGATCTGCTCCGCCTTCGGGTCTGTGGCATCCAGGCCTCCGAGCACTGCCATCTTGTGGGGAATTGTGACATTCACCCCCCTGAAGCTTAGCACTCGAACCGCCTGAAGGGCATGCTGAAGGTTGCTTTCGGGGACGTTGAATGCTATATACCTGCAGTTGATCCTGAGCCTCTCGAGCGCGTAGTTCATGAAAAGCGGTGAAAAGGTATGGCCCACCGGGTTCCCGAAGAGCCCGGTAAGGGTTGTGTGCGCATCGATGCGGCGATCCATGCTCACAATATTATTTCCAGCAGGGAATTTGTCAACTCCCTCTAACTCCCCGTCTCAACTTTAAGATGTACAGTGCTGCGTACAGCAGGATGATAGCCGAAGCCGCGGCAATGCCGTATGTCCCGAGCACGCTGATCAGGGTGACGATTATGCCGGCGAGGAAAACGCCAAGGGAGATAAAGAGAAAGGACTTCGTGATCTTCAGGCCTAGGACTACAGCTATGAGGGAACCTGTCCATGCCCCTGTGACCGGGAGGGGTATCCCCACGAAGAGGGTAAGGCCGAACTCCTCGTACCTTTCAATGAACTCCCTGTTCTTGAGGGCTCTCCTTGTGAGGAAGTCGAACATCCTTTTCAAAAGAGGGATCCGCTCAAGCAACCTGCGGGCGGGGTTGAGGAGCAGCAGTACAGGAAGCACCGGGAGAATGTTAAAGAGTATGCAGGTACCAAAGACAACGAAAGCATTGAGCCTGAAGAGGGCTATGCCTACAGGTATGCCACCCCGGAGCTCGAAGATGGGGATCATGGAGATGAGCCCCGCAATGAGGAGCGGGGATGTACCACGTTCTCGCAGCCTTTGGGCAAGATCGCTGGCGCTCTCTGCGGCATGAGCCGGTTCAACGATAATACCCAGGATAAAAAGAATCATTATGCAGGAGAGAAGAAGAGGGTACGCCTTAACCTGCTGCCTGCCCCATCGTGGGGTCAGCGGCGATTGACTCCCCCTGGATTTCTTTTCTGAAAGCATAAAGCATCCCCCCGCGCCATCACCTATTTCATCTGCTTTATTTCAAGGTACTGGAGTAGCTGTTCAACCGGGAGAAAACCCTTTTCGATGATCAGCTTTAGCAGCGATGTAGATTTTCTCTGTTCCTTCAGCCGCTTCATCGAGGCTTTGCACTCATCGAGCTGTTCCCTTGTAATGAAGCCGCATCTGATCAGCTCCTCCTCGAAGGTTGGTTCTTCCTCGGCTCCCAGGCCCCTAAGCTTTCTGAGCTGTGAGCGGTACTCCAGGGTGTCTTTTTCAAGCCGTGTTGCGTACCTGGTCATGTTTGACAGCCGTCTGATCACGGTTTTCAGCAGCTCGATCCCAATTTCGGGTTTCTTGAGGATGGTCTCGTAGAGGTATTGGCCGAGGGATATGTTTTCAGACATGGTCGGACTCCATATAGTTTGCCATCAACTGTACGATACGGGCAGACAAATCTTCTTTTCAAGTATACAACAAAATTGAAAATTGCTCAGTATACTGATTCCCTGTTATATTATCGTATGTTTTATCGTATTTTTCTTAGCAGGATCGAATGAGATGAAAAGCATCATCGATGAGATTTATGAGTACCTTCTGGAGGAGGGACGGGTCTTTTCAAACCAGCAGATCCTCACAAGCTTTTTCAAGGTTGAGAATGCTGACTCCTCGCTTGCCGCAAGAGTCGTCGAGCCCCTCCTCGCAAACGATGCGAGGTTTCATAGGCAGGAGGATGGGAATTGGGCAGCGGTGAGGTTGAGAAATGTGGAGGAGATGGGAGTGTGCGAGGCGCCCTTCATCCTCTTTGCGATCGATGAATTCCGCTCTCCTGTGGATGGAGGCGGCAATATCTTCTCGGTTCTTGATCAGGTTTCATCATTCATGCTGTACAGGGGTGGTGTGGGAAGTGAGATAAAGGACATAAAGAAGCTCCTTCTGGAAAAAGATTCCTCCATCTTTCTCCCCTACGATGCCCGAAGCCTCACAGGTTTGAAGGGGGTTTACAGGGCGCTTTCGCCCCTGAGCCTTGAGCTGAAGACCCTTTCAATCAAAAACCTCGTCTCCCACTTCTACCCGGAGAAGAAGTACAAAACGTGGCAGGATATCATCAGGGACTTTTCAATCCTCAACTTTGAGTCAGCAAACCCCTCCTCGAGGGTGAAGACCCTGCAGTACGCCTTTGAGCATATTTTAAAGAAGGCCCTGGACGGCGGCATTCGGACGGCATCCGAGCTCCTCGAGGTGTCAAACAGGATAAAGCTTCATATTAATTTTGCCCGCTTCTGCTTCGACCGTGATTACCTCAGGAGCATCCCCGAGCGGCCGGGGGTGTACCTGTTTTACAACAGGGATGGACAGGTCCTCTATGTGGGGAAAACGAATAATCTCCGGACGAGAATTAACTCCTACTTCCGGTACACCGGGGAGAGCCCCCAGAAGCGGGAGCTGATTCTTGAGCACCTCTACGATGTGAAGTACAGTATCGTCGGGTCCGATCTCGAGGCCCTCCTGGAGGAGTACCGGCTGATCGAGCAGCACCGTCCGCCGTTCAACAACAAGATCAAAATTCCCAGGCGCCTGATTGAGGTTTCTAACAGGATTCTCATCCTTCCCTCATCGGAGGAGGGAAGACTCAAGCTCTACTTCCTCTCCGATGGAGCACCGTTGATAAGCCATGACTTCAACCCTTCATCCTCGCCTGAGAAGGTGGCAGAGATCATCAAGGAGCTTGGCAGGGGAAAGGGGTATGTGTTTGATCCGCTGAAAATCATCGCTCTATCCTACATGAGGAGGTTTGAGGAGTATATACATGTTATCGAGATCGACAGGTACGGCACCCCTCAGGACGTGGTAAGGGCACTTATGAGCTACCATGAGCACATGAAGGAATCCGTGGGAGAGAAAACGATATTCATCTGAGAGAAATAGCCAATGAATCGAGCAGAATTGAAGGAGATTATCGGTAAAGACCCCGGGAAGCTGTTTGAGAGGCTTGATGCTCTGGGAGAGGACGAGGATGAGCGGCGGAAGGTAATCGAGCAGGTATGGGAGCTTTCAGGAGGTGATGAGCCGAAAGCGGTGAGGAAATCGGCCAGGAAGACCCTCTACATGCTGCGATCGAGGGGCGTGGATGTTGATGGGCACCGTCCTGCGCTTGAGGTGAAGGTCCCTGAGGTCGGCGACGAGCCGACCCTGCTTGAGCCGTTGCTCTCCATGCCAGATTCTTTCGGGAGCTCCCTGCTGATAATCCCGCTTTTGAAGAAGGTGAGTGGAAAGATCGAGATTTTCCAGTTCGCCATCCACAGGGAGAAGGGTGTAGTGAAGTACCAAAAGCATGCGGGCAGCAAGAAGTATCTCCAGAAGCTCCATGAAAAAACACCGGACCTCTTCCCCGTACCGGTGGATTATGCCCTCTTCCGCCTCCAGGGTGCCCTCGAAAAAACTGATAGAGCAAAGCTTTCGGGCTTGAGCGAACTCCCCGGCCTTCTCACTGAAAGAGGTTCAGGGGAGGTGCCACACCCTGTGCTTTCCCTCATTCCTGCAAGGGTTTCCCGCATACACTCACCCGATGAGGAGAGGAGGTTCCTCGAGATGCCGGAAGTTGGAATAATGATGCTGCCTGAGGAGGATTTTGAGGAGTTCAGGAAGCAGATCGAAGAGGCGAAAAAGAGCAGACTCGTAATCGGCAACAGGAACCCGGAGGAGCGGGTGGAGGAGATCGTTGAGCGTTTCTGTGTAACATATTTTACCGGAGAGAAGCTGGAGTTATTCAGAGAAAGGCTTTTCGATATTGCACTGGCCTATCATCATAGGGGGCTTAAGGATCAGGGGCGTTTGCTTGTGAGCTATGCACAAAGGCTCCTTGAGGCCCGGCAATCCCACCTGGAACATCCCCTTCTTAAGTATCTAGTGTACCGCTCGCTCCTTGCAGACTAGTGTTGGCTCGTTTTAGGAGTCGACTTCCTGCCCATAATATGATACTTTACTACTGGGTGAAGGTGCAGGTGTTTCTTCTCGGAAGGGAAGCAGCATCCCTTCTCTTCCAGCCAGGGGGATGAAAGAGCGATGCATCCGGGACTCTATTTATTTGTTGTTGCATAAGTCGCATGGAAATTCTAAAAACAGGCAAGCTGCAGTGCGAGTTTCTCGAAAAGCTCCTGGGGAAGATCGAGATCAGCGATGAGCGTGTGATCGTCGGCCCCGGGATAGGCGAGGACGCAGCAGCGCTGGACATGGGCGACCACTACCTTCTCGTGAAGAGCGATCCCATCACCTTCGCCGCTGACAGGATAGGCTGGTACGCCGTAAACATCAACGCAAATGATATCGCGGCGATGGGAGGTACCCCCCGCTGGTTCCTCGTGACGATCCTGCTCCCCGAGAACAGAACGACATCTTCCCTGATCGAAGAGATCATGCACGACCTGAAGGCGTCCTGTGCCGAGCTCGGAATTGCTCTTGTCGGGGGGCACACGGAGATCACCCATGGGCTTCAAAATC
>CAZPCG010000201.1:0-4825 GCA_964584875.1 uncultured Spirochaetota bacterium | reverse complement strand
GTATGAGGGTCTTGCCTCAATGCTCCCGGTTCAGTTTGAAGCAGGCCAGGCCCCTGCGGATGTCATCTTCATGTGGCAGTGGTGGGTGGAGAAGAACAGCGGGTACGCCGTTGATCTCAATGACATCTGGGCACCGGAGAAGGCGGCATTTGTGCAGTCTGCGTTCCCCTTATTGAAGCAAGTGCCTTCAGCGATCCAATCGAATGGACTCAGGCCCTTGAGCTCTGGTGGGGTAGCGAATATGGACTGTACTTCATGGGAAACTGGATCACCGGTATGGTGAAAGACCCCGGCGACCTTGCTGTTATGCCCCTGCCCGGAACGAGGGCAGTTGTTACAGGGGTGGATTGGTTCTTTATCCCTACCCACAGTGAAAACATCCCACTGGCAAAAAAACTGCTGGCCTTCATGATCAGCAAGGAAGGGATGACCGAAAGGGCGAAGGGAGGTGGAAAACTGGTTCGCCGCAGCGATGTTCCTTCGTACTTTTACCCTGAGGCCGACCGGGCAGTTGCTGAGGTTGTATCAAGGATGGAAACCACGGTCAATGATCTGGATGATTCCATTGGCGGTGACTGGCAGAGGCTGTTCTGGGATCAGTTGAAGCTTCTCTGGGTGAGCCCCGGCTCTCTGGATGATGTGCTGAGAAAGCTTCAGGCTGAGCTGCCCTGATCCAGTGCGAAAAGCTTGATGCGAGGGTTGGTTTCCCCAACCCTCGTTTCTTTGTTCTTCGAATAATGCGTACCTGATTCGATTTTATATCGATATAGATTTCGATAACTGTCATTGCGAGGAAGGAGCCGGAGGCGACTGACGAAGCAATCTTGGTACAGGTACTCATTTTCTTGATGACCTCATTATTTTTAAGGAACGAAGCAAAGTGAAGCGCCGTGTAAGAAGGTGGACGGTGGCAGCAAGCTTTGTGCTACCCGCCGTTTGCATGATGGGAATTTTTATCGTGTACCCGGCCGTAAAAACCCTCCTCCAGAGCTTCTTTGATACTCAGGGCAACTGGATTGGCTTGCAAAACTTTATATCCCTCCTGACCAATTCCGACACAGTAAATACCGCCCGTTTCCCGTCAAAGAGCCCTCCATGGGGTTCCCTGGTCCACAACGCAATCTGGGTTCTCATCCATCTGCCCATCACTGTTGGGCTGGGACTAGTCCTTGCTTCAATGCTCCACAGGATAAAGGGCGGCGGGTTCATAAAGTCAGTTATTTTCCTGGGGATGGTGATTCCCATGATCGTCGGAGGTGTAATAATACGCTTTCTCTTTGATGAGATTTCCGGCGTTGTTCCTCTCCTGATGCGGGCCCTTCACATTGAACTGCTTGGAAAATCATGGACAGCCTATCCGCAAACATCGTTACTTGCCCTTATCCTCGGCTCCATACTGCTGTGGACGGGCTTCAGTCTGACCATGCATGCAGCCGGCCTTTCAACGATTCCCAGGGACATCTACGAGGCCGCCGATGTAGATGGGGCAGGTCCTGTGCGCAAGTTCCTTTTCATCACCGTGCCGATGCTCAAACCCGTCACCTCTGTGGTCATAGCCATGACCCTTCTCTATGAGATTAAGATATTCGACATAGTTTATGCCGCAACACTTGGAGGACCGGGGGGTGCCTCCATGGTTCTGTCACTTCAGATGTACTTCTACGGTTTTCGAAAGCTCGATTTTAACATGGCTTCTGCCGTTGCCACCCTGCTGACATTTTTCACCCTGGCAGTGGGGATATGGCTGCTCCGGAATACTCTGAAGGGGGAAAGGAGATGAAACAGGGGAAGATCACACCGGCCAGGGTTACCCAGTACACACTCGCCTGGATATTTGCGGTCATATGGCTTGTTCCCTTTATCGGGATCTTCATAACCTCTATAAGTCCCCTGGAAGAAATTGTACACGGCTGGTGGAAGGTTAGACTTTCCACGATCTCCTTTAAGAATTTTTCAGGCGCCTGGTCTCATCCAACTGCACCAATCGGCCGGGGAATGCGAAACTCCCTCATTGTGGCAATACCGGCTACCCTTATTCCTGTTTTTTTCGCTTCCCTTGCTGCCTACGGAATCTCCCGGTTCCAGTTTCCACTCAGGAAGTCTATCTTCCTCGTCACGGTGCTGCTTCTTGCGATTCCACAGCACATGGTTGCCATCCCCCTGTTCCAGATACTCAAGAACATAAAGCTCATCAACACCTACCTGGGTCTCATCATAGTGCACAGCTCCTGGGGTCTTCCCTGGAGTATCCTATTCATGAGGGGCTTCTTCTCGACCCTCCCCCGGGAGGTGGAAGAAGCTGCGAGCATCGATGGGGCCGGGCACTGGAGGACATTCTTTCACATAATTGTACCTTCGAGCTGGCCAGCAGTTGCCTCTGTATCCTCACTTCAATTTACCTGGGTCTGGAATGATTTCTTTCTTGCGCTCATCTTCATATACGACCCGGAAAAGCTTGTTGCTACCCAGCGGATTCCCCTGCTCAGAGGCCAGTACCATGTAGACTGGGGAATACTCACCGCAGCCGCAGTCCTGACTACTGCCGTACCTCTTCTTATCTTTGCTTTTCTCCAGAAGTATCATGTCCGGGGATTCGTCGGCATGGCGACAAAGTAATTGATACAAACGCAATAAGTAAAATGAGCTATGTTGTGATTGTCATTGCGAGGCGAAGCCGAAGCCAAAGCCGAAGTTGCGAGCGCAGCGAAGCAAACCCCATGAACAAGGAAAGAAAGACGCTACAGTATATCGTTCAGCAGATCGACGTAATCACTCAACAGCCTCGTCATGAGAAACTTCTCTTTAACCATGGCCTTGCCTCTTTTTCCCATCTCAGCCGAGAGTGTGGGGTCGGAGAGGAGAGTTGCAATCTTTTGTGCAAAGCCGTTTGAATCCCCGGGATCAAGCAGGTAGCCGGATTCATTATCTTTTATCTGAAGAGGAATACCACCCACATTCGATGCAACAACCGGTTTCTCCTTCCAGAGTGCTTCGGTGACAGTTAATCCGAAGCCTTCCCTAGTCGATTTCTGAATGATCACTGAAGAGGCACGCTGAAGGACATTAACCAGTATATTGTTTTCGACAGTTATCAGGATAACATCCCTTGATTCTATGAGATGGCCTGCCTTTTCCCTGACCTTTTCGTAAATTGTTATACCTTCAGGATCATCGCTTGCCATGCTGCCGCACAGAACCAGCCGGCAATCGATCTCCTTTTTCACCCGTTTGAACACCTCCAGCACACCGAGCGGGTCCTTCCACTTGTCAAACCGCGATATCTGGGTAATTATCGGCTTATCTCTGGGTATACCGAACTTCTTCAGATACTTGTTAATGTCATTTTCAGAAAGCTCGATGTTTTTTGGCGAAAGGGGATCGATGGCCGGCGGAATTATCCGCTGTTCAACAGGTAAATGCTCGCTTTTGTAGTTCTCGGTTGATATGATTACCATATCATAGCGCAGAATAAACCCTTTTAAGAATTCCCAAATATCAGGTGAGGGATTTGAAAGATCGATATGGCAGCGCCAGATCCAGGGCTGGAGTTTTTTCTGGCACTTGATAAGCGGCAGCGGCTGCGGATCGTGGATGATCACACAGTCATGGTTGATATGGGAATAAACGGAAAAATTTTCATTGGTCTGCTGGTAAAGACTCTTTTTCAATTTAGAGAGATTCATCTTTTCGCCCTGCAGGGCGTTGTGGAACTTCTTCGTGATAGTGAAAAAATCAGGGTTGCCGTGGAGTATTCTCCAGCCCGCATTAAAGCCGATATCGTTCATGAGGGGCACGAGGGCTGCCAGTATCTCTGCTATTCCTCCCCCCTGGTAGGTTGAGTTTATATGCAGGATGTGCTTCCCGTACAACCTGCGGGCCTTGTGGAAGATATTGTATATAACCCTGTCACCCACTATTGATCTGTAATCGTCCAAACTGCGCATAGGGCTCTACCTCTAAATTTTAAGCATATGTTGTATATACCACGCTGTTTTGTCTGACATACAACACAATGGAAAACCAATCATCCATCATGGCTTCTGGTAGATTAATACCAGAAGGCTTTTCCGTCAAATAGAAGTAAGGTAAATGTATTATTTGCCTAATAAAAAATCACAATCCATTTCAGGAAGTGAAGGATTGATGAAGGTACCAGAGCCAATCTCAAAACCTCCGGTTATGGTCAGCCGGGGACGTATCTGAATATACCAGTGAAGATAGGCACCATCCCCCAGATCATTCTCGAACGAGTAGAGAATGAAGTTGTAGTCCGGATCATTCAGTCTTGCATGAATTCGTGTGAGTATATCTTTAAGCGCTGCTGAAAGGTCGGTTTTTTCTGCGACAGAGATACTCCTGAGGCTGCTTGAATGCCTCTTGGGCACAATCCATACCTCAAAGGGCACCTCTGCAGCAAAGGGGACAAAACAAAGAAAGCTCCTGTTTTCCAGAACAATCCTTTTTTTAACCTCCCCCTCAAATCTGACCATCTCACAGAACACGCACGATTTGTTTTCATCATAATAATTTTTCGCTCCATACTGAATATTCTGAATATATTCAGGTATGAAAGCGAGGGCAATTAGCTGAGAATGCGGGTGCACGAGAGAGGTTCCTGCATGAATGCCGTGATTGCGGAAGATGAGGATCATTTTTATCTCATCCTTTGCTATTAACTCCAGATACCGTCTGCAATAGCTTCCTATTATCAGCTCAATCTCCTCAATGGACATGTCTATGATGTCTACGTTATGGCATGGACTTTCAATGATGACTTCGTGAAATCCGTAATTTCCCATAGTTAGATAAATGCCTTCAATCTTCT
>CAZPCG010000200.1:1388-4841 GCA_964584875.1 uncultured Spirochaetota bacterium | reverse complement strand
GTGGGAAATGATACTCCAGCATACCTCAAGCTTCAGAGACGTCCGCGAGAAACTCAGCCAGTATGAGGAAACGAGAACAAATGCTGCCCTTCGGGCCTACATGACGTCGGCAAAGAACGACTTCGTTGAGATATGCAAGAAGATTGCATTCTGCTTTACTGAAAAAGTTGTTATTATACGGGCAGAAGCTCAATTCGATTCATCGGTAGAAATTTTCGCAAATGCCACCTATAAAAACGCCAGTACTTCCATCCTTTTCAAGTTCTTCAGGGGCACTTCAAACATCGGCCAGTTTACCGTCAGGGATTTCTACGAGAGGATGCGTGAGACGAAGGCGAGAACTGGCATCTGCTGTGCCAGCTCAGAATACACCGAGGAAGCCCGCACCTTCAGCGAAGGCCGGGTAATAGAGCTCATTGATCGAAACAAGCTTATGAAGCTGCTAACAAAAGCCTTCAGGTGATTTTCATACATCCCATCTCCTGGATCTCACATCAGTGGAGTAATTAAACGCTGATGCTTTTCTTCAGACGGTCGAGGATGTTGAGTGCCTCAAGAGGGGTGATTTCGTTTATGTCCAGGTGCTTCAGTTCGCCTATGAGTACATCGTAGGGGGAAGGGAATAGCTCAAACTGGGGACTGCGCTTTCTTTTGCGACCTGAAGGCCCACTTTTTCCATCTCGCACCGTATCGCTTGAAATTCCTTCACTTTGCACACCTCCATCTTCCCCGACCGGTTCTTGCGTCCCCTCCTCTCTATCCCTTATCAACGTCAGATCCCCGCCGTACTTCATCTCGAGGGTCGAGAGTATCTCCTTCGCCCGCTCAACGACGCTGTCCGGTATACCTGCCATCCGGGCGACCTCGATGCCATAGCTCTTCGAGGCGCTGCCAGGGACGATCTTCCTGAGGAAGATCACGCTGCCGTTCCACTCCTTCACCGTCGCATTGCAGTTGATGACCCCGTAGCGGTCGTGCAGGGCAGTGATCTCGTGGTAGTGCGTGGCAAAAAGCACCTTCGCCCCGACCCCGGCTTCATCCAGGAGGTACTCAAGCACGGCCCAGGCGATGGAAAGCCCGTCATAGGTCGAGGTACCCCTCCCTATCTCGTCCATGATGATGAAGCTACGCTCCGTTGCATAGTGGAGTATGCGCGAGGTTTCAATCATCTCCACGAGGAATGTAGACTCCCCCATGGTGAGTCGATCGGATGCCCCGATGCGGGAAAAAACCCGGTCAACCAGGCCTATCCTCGCAGACCGTGCAGGGACGAAGCTCCCCATGTGGGCCATGATGATGATGAGCGCTGCCTGTCTCAAATAGGTGGATTTTCCTGCCATATTGGGGCCAGTGAGTATCATGAGCCTCCTGTCAGAGTCATTGAGGAAGAGGTCGTTTGCGATAAAATCCTCCTCGCCAACCACCTCTAAGACCGGATGGCGCCCGTCGCTGATCTCAATCAGGTTGTCCTCAACAACTTCGGGTTTCACATAGCCGTTCTCGATAGCGGCAAGTGATAGGGAGCAGTACAGGTCAAGATTTGCAGCGCCCTCCGAGGCTCTGAACAGCTCCCGGGTGCACGAAATAACCGATGTGCGGATCTCCTCGAAGAGCTGGAACTCAAACGCATCAGATTTTTGGCGGGACTCAAGCAGCAGGGTCTCGTGCTGCTCCAGCTCCTCAGTGGTGAACCTCTCGGAGTTCACCAGCGTCTGCTTCTTAATGTAGTAGGAAGGCACGAGGTGTAGGTTTGGCTTCGTCACCTCGATGAAATAACCGATTATTCTGTTGTATCGTATCTTCAGGGAGGTGATGCCGTGCTTTCGAGCCTCCTCCATCTGGTATCGGTTGATCCACTCCCTGTTGTTTTTGGACATCTCCCGGTATTCATCCAGCTTCTGGTTGTACCCGCTCTTCATCATCCTCCCCTCTTTCACCGAGAGGGGTGGATCATCTACAACCGCTCCCTCAATGAGCCCGGTGATCCGGGTAAAGTCGCCCAGAGAAGCCTCCTCATCCCTGAATATGTCTATGCCTGAAATAACCTCCCTGATCGCTTCAATAGCGACAAGGGAGTTTTTCAGCCCTATGAGGTCACGGGCATTGCCCTTACCCACCGATAGCTTTGAGACAATCCTCTCGATGTCAAGCACTCCGCCCAGGTGCTGTCTCAGCAAAGAGAGCATCTCTCTGCGGCGGTAGAGATGGTCCACCTTCGCAAGCCTCTCCTGTATCCTGGGAATCTGGCGGAAGGGTGAGTGAATGCTCTTTTTCAGCAGGCGCCCTCCCATCGCGGTTTGTGTGTGGTCAAGCACTGAAAGAAGAGTCCCATCCCTTCCTCCGTCGACCTGGTTCCGGGTGAGCTCGAGGTGCCTCTGGGTGGCGCTGTCGATGATGAGGAAATCATCTATGAGCTTTCGCTTTATCCACCGAACATGGGAAATGTCCTTCCTGACATGGTCCGCAACGTAGGAGAGAACGGCGCCGCATGCCCTGATTTCAAGCTCCTCTTCGAACTCGAAGCCCGCAAGGCTTGAGACCCTGAAGTGGCTTTTCAGCACTTCCTCCGTCCGCTTCAGGCTGAACTCGGACTCATCAAGGCTGTGCAGAAACAATCCGGGCCGTGCCTTCTTCAGGCGATCGAGAAGTGCATGTAAACCACCTCCGCGGGTTTGAAAGCCATCACCGCCACTGTTTTTAAGGTCATCGCCGTATTCAGGGTAGACGATCTCCCTGACTCCGCTGTCCTCAATGAGGTTAAGGATATCGTCAGCAATGTCTCCTCCCTGAAAACAACAGGAGATGAAATCCCCCGTGGACACATCAAGGGCAGAGCAGGCTGCCCAAAAGCCGCTTTTACCCTCACGAGCGCATAGCGAAGCGGCGGCATTGCTGCTGCTTCCTGAAAGCAGATCCGGGTCCGTGATGATACCGGGAGAGAGTACCTCAACGACCTCCCTCTTAACGATGCCCCGCGCAAGGGATGGGTCTTCAGTCTGCTCGCAGATTGCAACTCTCCTTCCCTCGTTCAGGAGCTTTGAGATATACGTATCAGCAGCATGGTATGGAAAACCGCACATCGGAACGCCGTTTCGTGAGGTGAGCGCTATGTTCAGGGCTCTTGAGGCCAGGCGTGCATCCTCTTCGAACATCTCGTAGAAATCTCCGAGCCTGAAGAGGAGTATGGCATCCTGGTTTTCACGTTTGATCCTGCGGTATTGCTCCATCATCGGGGTGATTTTTGCCATTCACACCTCTTTAAAAACTTCAGCTCGATATGTAACTATTGCAATAATCACGTAATTGCTCAGTAGGCGAACACTGTTCTATTTTTCTTGAAACTCGACATTAGCTCCAGTATCCTGGTGTTTTACATATTACAAATGTTGTCCTCAAATACTTAGATTGCTTCGTCGCCTTCGACTCCTCGCAATGACAACGGGGAGGGGGTGG
>CAZPCG010000200.1:0-1378 GCA_964584875.1 uncultured Spirochaetota bacterium | reverse complement strand
AGGGGGTGGCTTCGGCCTCCCTCTTACCCACTCCACAGGATATTGAATAATTTCATAATCCCTCCTCTCTCAATACAAGACCCCTGTAGCCGAGCCCTTCAAGCTCCTTCAGCACCGGCTCAGCCTCACTGCGAGTTTTGTACGGGCCGATTCTTACCCTGAACACCACTTTCTCGCCAATGGAGGCCTTTATCGAATATGCAGGATACCCCTTCCCCTTCAACTCTTTTACGAGCTTCAGGGCATTCTGTTCCCCGGAGAAGGCCCCTATTTGTAGGACATACCCGGGCTGTACGGCCCCTGGAACCTCCTCAGAAATCCCCGTGCCATAAACGCCCAGAAGGAGCCTCCGGTCATAAATCCCGGAAATGCTGTAAGTTGAATAGTCGGCTCCCTTTGTGCCGAGCCTCTGAAGAGCCCTTGATGCCTGCAGAGCCTGCAGGGTGTCGGGGTAGTCGGCAAGCAGCCGTCCGTAAGCTGCTGATGCGGGGAGGGCCTGCCCGCTCTGCTCGTAGAGCTCCCCGAGCAGAACCAGGGTTTCTGCCTGCATCAGGGTTGAAGTCGAGGTGCCGTATATTCTCTTCAGCAGGCCTTCAGCCTCACCATGCCTCCCGAGTTTGACGTAGGATCGCGCCATCTCAAGGTAGCTTCGCATTATCCCTCCTTCCTCTCCCTTCTCGTGGAAGGATGAAAGGATCGCAAGCGACCGGGTGTAGTAAACCAGTGCCCCCTCTTCATCTCCCTGCATGCTCTTGAGTATTCCTATGAAGGTGTAAACGTAGGGTGTGAAAATCTGGTTTCGCTCCTTCTCAGCCTCCACTATTGCCTCAAGGGAACGAAGAGCGGGCCCATACTCCTCCTTCAGATACTGGCGTACCGCAAGCTCAAACCACACACCCTCAATAAGGGGAAAATCAGGATAGGTGCGGATGATATTCTGGAGGCACTCGATGGAGGCATCGATGCTCTCCTGAAGGGAGCAGTGCTTAAATATAAGATAAGGTGCTGCAGTGCCACCCCTCACCCTTCTTGAGGCGAGAAGATAGTATCTGGAAGCCTGCCTGTAGTTTTGCTTCTCCTCGAAACCCCTCGCTCGATCCAGGAGCCCGGCTATTCGATCATCCTCAGGAATGAGGTAATGCTCTCCATAAGGCAGATAGCGTTCAACAACATCCCCGGGCAGGAGAAAATATAGGCTGTTCTCCTCTGCAAACCCGCTCGTGCCGGCCCAAAAAATGTAAAAGAAGATAAGAATGATGAATACAAACAGCTCCACACCTCGCAGGGTGTTACCCAGGATGCCCTCTATTCTTGCGTTTATAAAACTGCCAGCAGGCCTTTGGGTGCGGACAACTACCATTTTGTTCTTTTCGGATCG
>CAZPCG010000199.1:0-4857 GCA_964584875.1 uncultured Spirochaetota bacterium | reverse complement strand
TCCCAAGCTCATAATCCATTCTACGACTCCTCCATTGCCAGGACGAAACCCCCATAGGTCTTGGTGAATTCACCACCTTCTTCTGCAATCCTTTCAGTGATTTCTCCTGAATCATGTTGAAACATCAGTCCATGAAATGTCCACCATCCACATTTATGATCTGCCCTGTTATGTAACTTGTTTCATCGGAGGCCAAAAAAGCAACCAGGGCTGCCACATCCTCAGGAGTGCCGAGCCTCCGTACCAGCAGCTTTATAGACGATGAAGACCGATTGAGACTCCTTCGGAAAAATACACATCCTCCCTCATCCACCGCTCATAACATCCGAGCTTCGAACGAGGGGCAAGGCATCGATTGGCCACCATCGCAAATACTGCCCTCTCCACGAGATCGTCGTTTTTGTTCATCCCAGATATTTTCAGCGATCTGGAGGTAAGAGACTGTGGTGCTGTCGGAGTATCGACGGAAGACTTTTCTGATATATAGGATAGCTATCAGGTATCATAATTATTTGTAAAGCCCTTTCTCACCTCTCACTCTCATGAGAGTACTACAAATTAAGCATGACATTGTCATTGGTGAAACGATAATTTGCCTCCATATATTTTACTCATTACTTCGCAATCTGTTGATCTGTATACACACCCCGGAGTATGTCTCCAGGGTCCGGATCGTGACATTCTTTCTCGGCATAATATACCGCTTCCTCGATTTCCTCTTGCGCCCTTTTCTCAATCTGGATGTATTCTTCCTCTGAAATCACGTTCTCGGAGAGGAGTTTCTTTCTGAAGTGCCCGATGGGGCACTTCTTCTTCCCCTCCTCCCTCTCCTCCTCCGACCGGTAGATATCCGCATCGCTAATTGAGTGGCCCGTCCACCTGTGCCAGATACCTTCAAGTAACGTCGGACCCTTCCCCTCTCTCGCCCTGTTTATGGCTTTCGAAGCCTCTCTGTACACATCGAGAACATTACAGCCGTCCACAGTCTTCCCGGGAATACCGTACGCCTGAGCTCTGACAGAGAGGTTTTCCATTCCAGTCGCCTTCTTTACGGAGACGGATATGGAGTACTTATTGTTGGTTAGGACGAACAATGCAGGAAGCGTAAAGGCTGCCGCCATGTTCAACGCTTCATGAAAATCCCCCCTGTTCGCCGCACCATCACCAAAGAAGGCGACTACGACTCCCTTCTCCTTTTTGATTTTCAACCCCAAGGCCGCTCCTGTTGCAACAGGAATAAGAGAGCCGATGATTCCCGTCCCCGGAATAACATGCTTGGACATATCACCGTACATATGCGAGCCCGTGGGTACCCTGCCTCCGCCGAGACCCTCCTTCCTGTTGTAGTAACCCGCCATAAGATACTTCAGGCTCACCCCCATCATCAGTTCGGGGAGTTTTCCCCGGTGTGAGGGAACCACATAATCTTCTGGTCCCAGCCCGTAACAGACCCCTACCTGGATCCCCTCGATGCCGATCCCTGGGTGATGGTGACCCCGCATTCTGCCTTCTTTGAAGAGAACCGTAATCTTTTCTTCTATTTTTCTTCCCAGAACCATCCAGTAAAGCATCTCTTTCAAAGATTTTTCAGATAATTTCAATTTTTACTCCTCATAATGTGTAACGATGTATTGGCTGCATCCCGCTTCGCTCACCGCAACCTAATGAGAAGATTCCTTTGATCCTCGAGACAGGACTTCACCTCCATGAGAAACCTACCCCCGGAAGCACCGTTTATTACGCGATGGTCGAATGTGGCTCCGAAAATCATCTTTTTCCTGATCTCAATGCGCCCTTCCCATACACCGGGTTCCTCAACAGCAGCCCCCATATACACAATACACACCTGTGGCGGCAGGATGATCGATGTGGCCGAATGAGTCTTGAACATTCCTATGTTGGTAAGAGTGATCGTTCCACCTTCAACATCCCTCGGCTCGAGCTTATCTTTCCGTGCCTTATCCACAAGCTCCTGCAGCTCGACCGCAAGATCCCCTACTGACTTGAAACATACATCCCTCACCACCGGTACGAGAAGCTTTTCCCCGAGATCCACGGCCACCCCGATGTTTACCGTCTCCTTGATTGTAAAACCCTCGTCATCACAAAGTGCATTCACTTCCGGCACTACATCAATTCCCGCTACCATTGCCTTCATCATGAGAGGAAGATAGGTGAGACGTGGGCCGCCTTCTTTTCCTTTCGCCCACTGGATCAGCTGCGACAGCTCAGTTACATCCGCTTTCACAGACATGGTGTAGTGCGGTATCTTCGTGGCACTCAGGATCATCCGGTCTGCAATTACTTTTCGCCAACCGGTAAAAGAAACCCTCCTCTCCTCAGACGCGCGGGGTTCGTGTGCAGGGGAAACTGGAGATATCTTTGGTGTGGATGTCCTAGCAACGGGTATCGTCCGTGCTGTAGCGCTCGTGGCAGGTATCTTCTCCATATCACGGGCCTGCTTCTGTTGTTTTTCCTCGAAATCGAGAACGTCCTGTCTCACAATCCTTCCCCCGGGTCCGCTGCCGGAAAGAATTTGCGAGAGATCTAATCCTCTCGCCCGTGCCATCGCTTTCGCGGCAGGTGAGATCTTCTTCACCCCCATCAGAGGAGAAGCGAGGGTTGTTCTCAAAACTTGCGGTGTTTCTCCATCCCCTTCCTCTGCTCCCTGTACGGCGGCACTTTGAACGAAGGCATCCCCCCCATCAACCTGGATGATCCCCATCACCTCTCCTACCGGGACGACTTGCCCCTCTCCATACCGAATCTCTTTTAAGATTCCCGTCCCTTCGGCTGGAATATCCACCGTTATCTTGTCAGTTTCAACTGAGACTACATTATCGCCTTCTCCAACCCCTTCTCCCACCTCCTTGTACCACTTAATTACTGTTCCCTCCGTGATACTGAATCCCGCTTCGGGCATCTTTATCTCCAACATAAACGGCTCCTAGTACCTGATCACTTCCTTCACCGCATTCAATACCTTCTCCACACTGGGTAGGTAGAATTCTTCCATTTTTATCCAGTTCGGAATAGGACAGAAGAGAGCCCCCACCCTCTTAATAGGACCATCGAGATAATCTACCGCTTTTTCCGCGATAAGTGCCGCTATTTCCCCTCCAAAGCCACCGAAAACAGGCGCCTCGTGCACGATCACCACTCTTCCCGTCTTTTTCACCGACTCGAGGATGATATCCTCATCCAGGGGGAGAATGGTCCTCGGATCAATTATCTCAGCAGAGACTCCCCTCTCATCAAGCTGTTCCACCGCTTCCATACAGAGGCGCACCATGGCTCCGGTTGCAATGACCGTGATGTCCTGCCCCTCCCTCTTCACGACCCCCTTCCCAAGAGGTACCAGATAATCTCCATCCGGGACCTCTCCCTTCTGTCTTTTATAGAGCAGCTTGTGTTCCATGAACACGACAGGATCATTATCCCTTATCGAAGCTTTCAGGAGACCTTTCGCATCAGCCGGATCCGAAGGCATGACCACCTTCAGCCCTGGAACATGGGCGATCCAGGCTTCAAAACTCTGGGAGTGGTGGAAACCAGCTCCTATTCCGGCGCCATAAGCGGTCCGGTACACGATGGGAACATCCACCTCTCCGTTCAGGACCCACCTCATCTTTGCAACGTTATTTACAAGCTGATCCATGATTATGGAAAGAAAGTCCCCGAACATGATTTCCGCGATGGGCCGAAGGCCAACCAACGCTGCTCCCAGTGCTGCACCGGCGATGGCAACCTCTGAAAGGGGAGTATCGATAACACGCTCGGGGCCGAACCTGTCAATAAGTCCCCTGGTCGCTCCGAATATCCCCCCTCCTCCATACCCTACTGCTATATCTTCACCAAATATGAAAACCTTCTCGTCCCGCTCCATTTCCTCAATGAGCGCTTCATTTATCGCCTCGACATACGTGATCTCTCTCATGGCTGACCTTTCATATCTATTCGCTCTTTGTGTATCCTATGCCAGGTCGAAATTGACATCCAAACTACCAATCTCCCAACCAATTTTGGTATGAGGTAGACATATTATCCTATTATCTCATAATTACAAGTCCATATTATCACAAATTCTTTCAATCTGTCAATAAAAAAATGATTTTTTGCCCCTTTTCTAGTCTTTCAGATAACCTTTCTCTCATACTCCGCCAGCGCATTCCACCAACATTAGGTTATCGTCCCTAATATTAGGGCGAGATGAGATTACAGCAAACGAAGTTCAACTATAAATTTAAAGTCACAGCTCTTCGAGCCTTTCCGCACTCTTTTATAGCTCAAATGTCTATGTGAGTTAAAGCCTCAGGATGGGTTACATGGATAAAAAAGCGGATGGCATTGCGCAAAGAGTTCTTCTCCACTATTATCAAGCTCAATCTTAAGGAAATACGAGAAAAGTTTCGATGATTGTACAACCATCTTCTTATTTTTTGAGGAGCTCATCATGAGTACTCTCGGCCTTCTTCCCGAAATGTAATCTCACTAACTCCACCTCAAATCGGGTTGTGTCACCACGGTGCAAAGCATGGAAATACTCCAGCGCCCGCCCGTCCTTCAAATAACTCACACTGTCCAGCTCTATCAAAGGCGAGCCCAACTCAACGTTCAACAGCGATGCCTCATACTCGTTCGCCACACTCACCCCAATGTACCGGCGCCCCCGGTGTATCTCCAGCCCACACTCCTCCTCAAGAAAGGCGTACAGCGACCGATTGGTTAAATCCTCCTCCATTAACTTCGGACATATCTCCTCCGGGATGTAGGTGGTCACGTAAACCGACGGCTCCCCGTTCAGCCTCCGTAAACGGCTGAGACTGATCACCGGAGACCCCACCTCCACCCCCAGTG
>CAZPCG010000198.1:0-4879 GCA_964584875.1 uncultured Spirochaetota bacterium | reverse complement strand
ACAGTCGATACTGGTATATCGAGCAGGGATGAGGTGGAATACGCCCGTTCCCTCGGAATTGACACCATCATAATTGATCACCACGTTCAACCCGATGTCACGCCCGATGCCTTTTCAATACTCAATCCGAAGGTGACTGTGGAGTCCTATCCCTGCAGGGACCTTTCGGGTGGAGGCGTTGTGCTGAAATTCATTCATGCCTTCATCATCTCCCACATGAAGAACTTCAACCACGTATTTGTCCCCCTTATTGCCAGGGGTGATACACTTGAGGGCGCCAGGGTGAAGAACGGTTTGATTGAGGACTACATTACCATCGAGGAGAGCATCCACTACCCGCTAGATGAGAATCATACTGTTGTAACAGACTCCGTTTCTCGTCTCCCGGGCTATTTTGCCGGCTGGCTCAAGGAAAAGAAAATCAAAAGGTTGAGCATCGTTAGCCCTGGCCACTATCAATCCATTGAGGAGTTTACGGAGATATTCCTGAAGCTGTACAGCAAGAAGCAGAGCAAGGCCATGGCGTTACTCAGGGAATATCTGGACCTTGCGGCTCTCTCGACGGTGGCTGATATCATGCCATTAACCGGGGAGAACAGGATCATCGTTAAGGAAGGGTTGCAGCAGATCCCACGCTCAAGCAACCTCGGTTTAAGGACGCTGCTTGCCTACTGCGACCTTCAGAACCGACAGCTCACCTCCAAGGATATTGCATGGAGCATATCGCCCGTGATCAACTCAGCAGGCAGGATGGGAGACGCAGATCTTGCCGTAAGGCTCTTTACCACCGAAGATGCTCACACCGCAGGCGAATTGTCAAAAATTCTAATCGAGTTCAATGAAAAACGAAGGGAGAAGGGAGAAAAGAACCTCAGCATCATCAGCTCAATTGTGGAGGCTAAGTACTGCAGGGATCCGGTCATTGTCCTGTCCACCGATAAGGCAGATCATGGAGTTACAGGGATCATCGCAAGTAAGATCGCACACAGGTACGCACGCCCTGCGATCATAATCGTCAACGATGGGAAAATCGGTATCGGCTCGGCCAGAGGAGGCTCAAACTTCGACCTGGTGTCTCTCGTAGCACGCTGCAACGATCTCCTCATGAAGTACGGCGGCCATAAATCGGCAGTGGGCTTTACCATCGATACGGATAATATCGGCCTGTTCAGGGAACGGATACATGAAATTGTGATGAGTGAACTTGAAAGCTTCAAAGAAAAAGAGGTGCTCGAGATAGACGATGTTCTTTCCCCTGATGAGATAACCTTCAAATTGTACGAGGAGCTGAAGATCTTTGAACCCACAGGTGTTGGCAACCATACCCCTCTCTTCTCAATACTTGGCACAGCAATCATCAATCCGGTTGCCATCGGGAGGGACAAGCGACACATCAAATTTTTTATTCCGGCCACATGGGGCATGATCCCTGTTGTTGGATGGGGTCTGGCTGATAA
Source organism: uncultured Spirochaetota bacterium (assembly GCA_964584875.1). GTDB lineage: Bacteria > Spirochaetota > B62-G9 > B62-G9 > DRHN01 > CAZPCG01. Next base: position 3,422 of record CAZPCG010000198.1, on the reverse strand, counting down.
AGCCTTCAGGGTTTTTAGGGAAAATGTACAGGTTGACATTGCTTTTACAATCGAGGAAAACCTCTTCAGGGGAGAACGCTCTCTTCAGCTCATCCTGCACGACATACGGGCATCGGTTAAGGCTGCCTGAAAAAGTATGTCGAGTAAAACCTGCAAGGGGAGGAGACGGACCCGGGGTCCGGGCTGAAGTACTTTTATAGGGTATTCATCTTGATTTGTTATCTTTATGTAAAGGGGACGGGACATGAAAGGGAAAGCTATACTGCCTGCCACTTTTCTCATTACCCCCCTTATCCTCCTTCCGCTCTCCGCACGTGGTGAGAGGGCATTTCAAAATCAGATGGAGAGGAGGGAGGTGAAAAAAGCACTCGAAAGATTCATAACGCCTGAGCGTGACTTCTTTGAGAAAGGACTGAATAATGCAGCGATCTATTTACCATTGGTGCTGGATATTTTTTCACGCTACAATTTACCTGAGGAGCTGGTGTACCTTCCTGTTATCGAGAGCGCATACTCCGTCAGGGCCACCTCTCCGGCAGGAGCGGTGGGAATATGGCAGTTCGTCCCGACCACGGCACGCTGGTACCGGCTGAGAATGGATTTCTGGGTCGATGAGAGGAGAGATCCGATAAAATCCACCGAGCAGGCAGCCAGGCACCTGAAAGACCTGTACGGATTTTACGGAAGCTGGGAGCTTGCTCTGGCTGCCTATAACGCAGGTATGGGTGCTGTTAACCTTGCCGTCAAACAGGGAGGGACCTCGGATTACTGGAAACTGTGTGACATGAAGCTGCTGAAGAGGGAGACGAGAGATTATGTACCCCGGTTCCTTGCCGCTGCCCATATCGCCATGAATCCTTCTTCCTACGGTTTCTCCCCCTCAAGCACAATGGCCTATTCTGAATATGAAACCCTGCTCGTTGAGCACCCGATAGACCTTACCGTGTTCAGCAGGGAGGCTTCCATTCAGTTGAAAACACTGCTGTTTCTGAATCCGGAGCTTATCAGGATGATGACCCCAATAGGAAGGAGCTACCAGCTCAGAGTCCCTCAGGACCGCTACGCAGAGGCACTCCAGGTTTACTTTCGCCTGCCCAGGGAGGAGCTCATCGGGGTAAAGACGTACACGGTTAGATACGGAGATACCCTGGGTAAAATTGCACTGCAGCACGGAACTAGTACGTCCCTGCTTCAACTTATCAACAACATCAACAATCCGAAGAGGCTCCATGCCGGACGCACCATACTTGTGCCACTGCGTGATAAGGCCAATACCGATTTGGAGGAAACTCTCTTTCCGGTGAGAGACTTCCGTACCCAGGAGATAGTGTACACCATACGCAGGGGTGATACCCTCTGGGGTATTGCGGAGAAGTTCGGGTCAGATGTTGAGACACTGCTTGCGGTAAACGGCCTGACCTATGGTTCGATTATCATGCCGGGGGATGAGATCACCCTCTGGCTTGACATTGCCTTCCAGAGATGAGCTGCCCTGCGAGTCTACCCCAATTATCATTGGTATTGACCCGGCATTCATTATAAGGTATCTTTTTCAAACTTCAAAAACATTCAATGAAAGAAGAATGAACAAAGAGGAATAAACAAAGAGGAATGAACGATGAGGCTTGCAAAACGAAGCGACATTGCACCCTCCCTTACCCTCGCGATGAATGCGAGGGCGAAACAGATGAAGGCCCAGGGCATAGATGTGATCAGCTTTGCCGCAGGTGAACCCGATTTCCCCACGCCACAGCATATCAAAGATGCAGGGAAGAGGGCCATTGATGGCAATAAGACCTACTATACGCCTGAAAGTGGGATTGTCGAGCTCAAGGAGGCCGTTGCTGAGAAGCTTAAATCGGAAAACGGTCTTACGTATAGAGCTGAAGAAATATCGATCAACTCGGGGGCCAAGCACTCTGTATTCAATGCCCTTGCTGTTCTGGTGGAGGTGGGGGATGAGGTTATCATCCCCGCCCCCTACTGGGTGAGCTATCCCGAGATGGTAAAGATCTGCGGAGGAAGGCCTGTTTTCATTGATACGTCGAAGGAGCAAGGGTTTAAGATCACTCCGGACGATTTGAAGAGGGCTGCAGGCAAAAGAACGAAGGTGGTCATCCTGAACTCACCAAACAACCCGACAGGGGCTGTGTACAGCCGGGAGGAGCTGTATGCACTGGCAGCGGTTCTTGAAGATACGGATATTACAATCATCTCAGACGAGGTCTATGAGAAGATAATTTATGATGGGTTGAAGCATGTGAGCATTGCTACCTGCTCCCAGAGCATAAAGGACAGGACAGTTGTTGTGAACGGCGTATCGAAGACCTTCTCCATGACCGGGTGGCGGATCGGGTATACGGCAGGTCCAAAGGTTATCATCGATGCGATCAATAAGCTGCAGGGGCATGCATCGGGTAACCCCACATCAATTTCGCAGTGGGCGAGCCTCACAGCTCTAAAAAGCCCGACAAGCTTTATCGATGAGTGGGTTGCAGAGTTCAGGAAGAGAAAAGAGTATATAGTTGGTGAGCTGAGCAGTATTGATGGTGTCTCCTGCACGAATCCCGCAGGAGCGTTCTACGTATTTCCGGATATGAGCGGACTTTTCGGCAGAACCCTTGGAGGAACGAGGATTGACAATTCAGTGGGCCTGGCGTACTACCTGCTTGAAAAGGGGAGAATTGCAGTTGTGCCCGGAAAGGCCTTTGGGGCAGATAACTACATACGGTTCTCCTTCGCAACTTCCATGGAGAATATTGTGGAGGGGATGAGGAGGTTAAAAGAAGCGGTTTCTCATTGATAAGGTATTACTTCATTACCTTTAATTTTTTTGCAAGCCCGATGATGAAGGGATTGACCATAAGCCGGATGATGAAGTAGGGCACAGGAAGGCGCTTGATGTCGGCGAATTCCAACAGTGACCCGTCAGGGTCCCGTATATAGGCAAATGTTGCCTGGGTTTTGAGACCCATGTCCTGGCTGTAGGGAGGGACAGCCAGAGAGATGCCCTGTTTCGTAACAGTCTCCAGTGTGGCGTTGATATCCGAAACATCGAAACACAGCTCCATGCAACCGATATCGCCCCAATGCCTTCCGTCGAAATTATGCTTATTCGTATTTCCCTCAACCTCAAGGAGCTCGATCATTCCACCCCGTAAAAAGTGCCTGAAAAGCCCCTGTGGTTTCTCGCTTCTCATAAGTAGCGCACGCCTGATCTTTCTTCCCTTTCCGAAGAGGATATCCCATTCAGGGCTGTTTCCCTCGTATCTATAGACGATTTCATTATAGCCAAGAATCCTGGAATAGAAATCGATTGATTGATTGAGGTTTGATACGCCTACGGCGATGTACTCCATCCCTCCAATCCTCGGATGACCTTTCCCGTACCCGACTGTGCTGCCAGGGTACTCGAGCATAAT
>CAZPCG010000197.1:0-4891 GCA_964584875.1 uncultured Spirochaetota bacterium | reverse complement strand
GGGTACGGGCGAACAATCCCCGCCCATATTGCTCTCATACTCCTCACAGGACTTTCGGTAAACTGCAGTATTCTCCTAATGGAGGAGATCAGACATGCAGGACGCGTTAGAGGAGAAACGGCCATCCTTCTCGGTTACAGGAGGAAGCTCCGGCTCATCGGGCTTACCCTTTTCACCACGGTGCTCTCCCTCATCCCTGTATTTTTCCTTGCGACTGCAACTTCTTTTTTTAGGATATTGACGGGCGTGATTTTTTCAGGGCTGTTCGTCGGTGTAAGTTTCTCTCTGTGGATTTTTCCCCTTCTGTACAGGATGTTTCAATCAGAAGGAGACAGCTCGTGATATTGGTGGCCGGGAGTCTGCCGGGCTTTTTGAACCTGAGGTGTACTCCATTGATCTGGAGTGGAGCATGGGAAAGGGATTTATTCATATCGTTATCCTTCTTTTGGTTTTGATTTTTACGCTTGCTGTCCTTGCTGGGTGTCGCGGGTATGGGGAAGCTCAAAGCCTCTATGAGGAGGGGAAGAGCCTCTTCAACGCCCGGCGCCTGGAGGAGGCGCTCCCCTGCTTTGAGCGCTCAATTGCGAAGAACAGAAAGTTCAAGCAGGCCTACGTGATGGCCGCAAAGTGTCACTACTACCAGAACAGGGAAAAAGCTGCCCTGGATACACTGAAGCATGTCCTTCGGCTATATCCAGATTATGTTGACGCAAATTTCTGGATGGGAAAGATATACTACTTCCTCCACGACTATGATCTGGCAAAGCAATACCTGCTTGCTGTCATTGATGAGGACAGCAGCCATATTGATGCGCGGTACCTCCTGGGTGAGCTCTACCTTCGTGAAGGGGCATTCGACAGGGCCATGTTGAGCTACAGGATTGTCGGGGAAAGCATCGATATAATTGCCCTCTCAAAGATAAAGATAGCAGAGATATATACCGGTTCACAGCAGTATGGAAGGGCCCTTGAGGAGATATCCTTCATTGAGAAGAACAGGGAGTTTCTGGATCTCAGGGTGCTTGAGGAGGCCTGGAAGCTGCTTGTAAAAATACCGGTGAAGGAGTGAAGCTCAACTGGAGCTTTCAATTTACCCCTCCCTTGAGGGAGGGGTATGGGGGAGTGTGTAAAATTTATCACATAAATTCTGGTACAAAATACTAGAAATTCTCAGGATAAAAGGAGAATAGTTGTGAAACGGAATCCTGCAGTTAAACTTATTCTGCTTTTAATTTCCATCGGTGTTTCGACCTGTGTTTCTTCGCAGATCGTCTCGAAGGGTTTTGTTGATGAGAGCGTCAAAGTCAGGGCTACCGATACCTTCTCACTCAAGCCCCTGGAGGTTACTTCATATAACTTCTTTGAAAAAGCAGAGCTCGGCTACATTCTTGAAAAAAAGCTTTTGCTTGCCCTTTCAAGCAATCCCCGGATACGGCAGGAGGAGAGGGCAACTTATAGTATTGAGCCGGAGCTCGTCGTCAAGACCTACGAGGAGAAGTACACGAGAAGAAACTACTATCTGTTGAATGTAAGGGTCACTCATGGCGAACGAACGGTATGCCATTTCAGCTATGAGTACAATGGGAGCTCCTCTATTTTCGATGGTAAGATACAGAATGCAATGATAGATCGGTTTGTGAAAGATCTGGTTGATTTCATCAAATCCTGAAATTTCAATCCGCTTTTGTCCGCCGGACTTAAGCCAGAGATGATTCTTTGACTGGACTGCGGTACCCCATGAGAGCGTTTTTACCTTTTCTTCTTTTCGTTATGCTTCCTCTCTATCCTGCATTTTCCGATGAGAGAGATGTTGTTGCTCTGTCAATCGATGAGGTGATCTCTGCCGCAAAGGATAGGGACATTGAATTGAAGAGCCTTACCTTCTCCCTCCGTGAGCTTTTGCGGTCGAAGAGGAATCTCTACCGCTCCCTATTTCCCGCCCTTAACTCTTCCGTGAGCGGGACAAACATCCTGAGCAGAGGAGAAGCGGATACACGTGCTTACGACTTCAGCATCACCCTTGAGCAGGTGCTCTACAACCAGCTCAGCGCACCCATCCAGTTTCAGAACTTCGATCTTTCGCTTCAGGAGGCCCGGTTGGCTTTGGAGCGGAGGAGGTGGAGTGTTGAGCAGAGTGCTGTTAGTATCTACCTCGACATTCTTCTGGGTGAAGAGCGGCTGAGTAATAAGCAGCAGGAGCACAAGCTCTATCAGAAATACCTCGAGCTGATGGAGGAGGAGTACAGGATCGGCTCCAGGACTATGATTGAAGTTATCGAGACTGAAATAGAGCTTCTGGAGATCGAGCTTGAGCTTGAAGAGCTGACCTCTGGTAATGAGGTCCTGTATACAGATCTCATGAACCTCATAGGGATGGAGGGCTGTGACTGCCGCGCTCTGCTGGAAGATGATCTGGTAGACATCTTTTCATCTCTATTCTTTGATGTCGGTACCGGTCGCTCCTTTGATGACGTTTATAGACTCATGCTTTTCAGCGTGGAAAAAACCTTTAGCCAGGAAAAGCTGTACAGAACGGCCCTGCAGAACGATTTTGATATAAAAAAGTTGAGGCTTGCAGTAAGACAGAATGAACTGAAACAGAAGCTTCTTTCCATCCAGTTTCTTGACAGTATCTCATTGAGCTATGGGCTGGTTTTTACAGGGGAGCGGTTTTTCCCGGCAAATGCATCTCACACCATTGCTATAAACCTCTTCCTCGATTTCGGCCTGCTGTCCGGTGATGTTTCGTTATCCCGGACCTCCGCAGGAAATCTCAGGTCCAAATCCAAGACCTCTGAATCCAGTATACTCGAAAACCTTGAGCTCATCGATGAGGGCAGGTATTTGCGGCTTGAATCCTATACGACCGCAGAGACGCTTGAGAAGAGAAGGAAGGAAATCCGGCAGGCCGTTGAAATCTGGCTAATCAAGATGAATAGCCTTTTAAAGGGCTATTCCATAAAAATGAAGCAAAAAGAGGTATTCCAGAGGAATGAGGAGCTCCTGGAGGTCAGGAGGCAGATCGGCGAACTGAAGGAGATCGATTATTTTTATTTCCTGATTCAGAAGAACGCATTTTTAATCGAGCTGGAGGAGTTGAAGTACAGTTTCATAATACTACTCTGGGAGCTTGAAAACCTTATCAGCGAGAGTGTCTCGGAGGTGGCAGGATAAAGAGAAAGGGGTACAGATGGCTATGCTTAAAGCAGGAAGAAGGCTATTCATATCCGTGGCAATTTTAGATTTCCTTGGCTTTTTTGCAGGATGCGAGCTTGAGGATAAACGTGTTCAGAACGAGCCTTCGCCCGGGGAAGAAATCCTGGAGTTTGACGTGTACAGGGTGAAAGCAAAGGATGTAACGAGGGATATCGAAGGGCTCGGGAACCTGGTTGTGTATGACAAGGCGACGGTGCTTTCCAGGATCGATGGCATTGTGGAGCAGGTGCTCGTCAAAAAGGGCGACAGGGTGAAGAAAGGTCAGGAGCTGATCGTGATCTCCAACTACCAGCTCGGGCTTGAGAAGATCAAGGTGGAGAAAGAGGTTCTTGAGGCTGAAGAAGAGCTTGAAACGGCAAAGATGCAGTACATGGAGGAGGAGAAGAATCTCTACAAGAAGTTTTTCCAGATCGAGAAGATGGAGCTTCAGATCAAACACTACGAGGAAGAGATACGTTTCCTGGGGGATCATCTCAGACGAAAGCGGGTTCTCTACGAGAAGGGTGGTATGACGGAGGAGGAGCTGCGGAACCTTGAGTTTTCCCTCGGAACGAAAAAGAGAGAGCTTGGCATTCTGCACAAGGAGTATGAGCTTGCAAGCTACGGCTTCAGGGATAGGGATTTACTTGAAGAAGGGTATACGGTGCCAGCGGATGAGGAGGGAAGGCGGAAGCTTCTCATCTACATCAATACGAAACTGCTTCGAAAGAGGATAGACTTTTCAGAGATACGGCTGAAGAAGGTAAAGGTTGAGCTTGACAGGGTAAACTGGCTGTTGGAGAATGCCGTGATAAGGGCTCCGATTGAAGGGGTTGTGACCGAGGTTACCAAGTTCGTCGGGGAGAAGGTAACTGCCGATGAGGCGATAACCACCATTCTGAACCAGGACAGCCTCCTTGCACGTGTATCCTTCTCTGAGACTCATCTACCCCTCCTCCGGCAGGGGTCTGAGGTGTCAGTCCACATAGATTCGCTAAACACCGACCTGAGGGGGAGGGTTCATGCAATCGATCCGTACATCGATGCGAACACGAGATGTTTTACCGTGGACTGCCTGGTAAAAAGCGGCAAAAACCTCGTGCCCGGCATGTTCGTCAGGGTGAGGATACCTGTGCGGAAGGTGGAGGAGCTCCTCCTGGTTCCCCGAAATGCGCTGATAGGGGAGGATGAGCACCGGGGCTCGGTTTACATCGTTTCGCGAAACGATAGAATTTTCAGGAGAAGGGTCTTTTGTGAGCCCTACGATGATAAGTATTTTATCGTGACCGATGGCGTTGAAGAGGGTGATGTGATCTTACAAAACCCGCTCCTCAACCTTGTTGATGGGATGAGGATCAGCCCCAGGGGGCTATGATGGGGCAGGTTGGTTGTCCAGCTTATAAGAGCGAGCAATGGCTGAGCCCGGGCATGGGTTTATCAGCGAGGGAGGGAGGCAGGTGAAAAACAGGGCCCTTATGGTCATCCTGAGCCTGCTATGTTTCAGTACACCGGTCGTCGTTTCAACCTGTTCGATTGCCCTGTTTCATGAGTTTACCGTGACTTCCGTAAGCATCTCTGAAAACGGGGTCATAGGTACGGGTAACGGGGAAATTGTGATTCATTTTTCAGGTGATGTCGATGCTGAGAGTGCAGAGGATGCAGTAAGGGTCGAATCCGACGGGTCGGGTGAGATAGC
>CAZPCG010000196.1:0-4910 GCA_964584875.1 uncultured Spirochaetota bacterium | reverse complement strand
TCACCGCGGTCCCCGAAATATAGGTTGTTGAAGAGGCGTAAGCCCCGACGTCAAAAGGGGTCAGGTCTGTGTCGGATGAAAGAACTATAATCTTTTCAATTGGTATCTTCAGCACCCCTGCGGCAATCTGGGCCAGTATTGTGTCGGAACCAGTTCCGATATCTGTGGCGCCTGCATAGAGATTAAAGGACCCATCCTCATTCATCTTCATCGAAGCGCTTGCTAAGTCCATCTTTGGAATACCTGACCCCTGCATCGCAATTGCCATGCCCACACCCTTTACCCTGCTACCTTCCGTGATTCTCTTTCCTCTCTTCTTGTACCATCCGATTGCTTCCGCCCCGCGATCAATACATTCGCTCAGCTTGCAGGACTCGATAACCTGTCCTACCCCTTCCTTCCCCTCTCCAAGCCTCTTAAAAACCCCCGATGTTTCACCTTCTTTAATGTGCCATTTTTTACAGTACTCAACAACGTCCTGATTTGTTCTTCTGGCAATAATGTCGACCTGCTGATTAAAGGCAAAAGATCCCTGTGTGACGCCATACCCCCTGTACGCCCCTCCTATCGGAAGGTTCGTGTATACTGCATGCCCTGAAAACCTGAGATTTTCTATTTTGTTAAAAAGCGGTAATACCTTAGCTCCTACATTGGAAAGCACCGTAAGGGAATGTGTGCCGTAAGCTCCGGCATTCAATAAGCTGCGCATTTCAAGCGCCGTTATCTCGCCATCGTTTTTTACCCCGGTTTTGAGGGTCACCCTTGCTGCATGCCTGGTTCTCGCGGATATGAAAACCTCCTTTCTTGATAAAACAAACTTGACCTGTCTTTTGTTCCGCCAGGCGACAAGAGCTGCCAGAGGCTCGAGGATGACCTCCTGTTTTCCACCGAACCCGCCTCCTATTCTCGGCTTGATCACCCTGATCATCCGTATCGGTATATCGAGAACCCTGCTCACTATCCTCCTCGCATGAAAGGGAACCTGGGTGGTGCTGATAATGACCATCCGCCCCTTTTCATCGAAGAAAACAGATACCGCATGAGGTTCAATGGCGCAATGAGATGCGATCTGCGTTTTATAGCTATGCTCTTCTATGAAGTCAGCATCGCTAAAACCTTTATCCAGATCACCATAACCGATATCGATTTCTCCAGCAAGATTCATATCCGGCCGGTAAGTTACAGGAATTTTGGCATATTCATCATCCCCATGGATTACCGGAGAGGATTTATCCATAGCCTTTTCCATATCAAAGAGGGGCTCGAGGATCTCATATGATACCTTTATCTTTTTTAAGGCTTCCAGGGCCGCTTCCCTCGTTTCAGCAGCAGATAGGGCCACTCTATCCCCCACATACCTCACCTTCCTGTCGAAAAGACGGGTATCGTAGGGGGAAGGCTCGGGATAGGCCTGACCTGCTGTGGTATACAATACAATAGGGGCGTTCTTGTAACTTATAATATCCACCACACCTTCGACCTTCTCAGCTTCAGATGAGTCAATATCCACGATATTTGCATGCGCATGGGGGGAGTAGAGCAAAGCCAGATGCAGGGGATTTTCCATGCGAAAGTCATCAACAAACTTTTCATCTCCCACAGCAAGGGAGAGAGAATCAATCTTTGCAACAGACTTTCCAACAGGGCTGAAACTATTTATCATTTGCCATCCTTTTTGCCGAAAGTTTCACGGCCTCAATGATGCTGACATAACCTGTACAACGGCAGAGACTGCCATCAAAGGTTCTTTTTATCTCCTCGCCGCTCGGATTTGGATTGTTTTTTAATAGATAGTAGGTAACCAGAACCATCCCGGGGGTGCAGAACCCGCATTGAACGGCTCCAGCATCCACAAAGGCCCTGTGTATCGTGTGCGGGGTATGGATATCCCCCAATCCTTTTGTGGTGAGGATTTCTGCGCCTGTTGAGGAGGCCGCTAAAACCTGACAGGAATTGACCAGTTTGCCATCTAATAGGATAATACAGGCCCCACATTCACCCATTCCACACCCTTTTTTTACTTCTGTATGTCCATTATCCCTCAGGACGGTGAGGAGTGTCGATGTGGAATGAAAAGCAATCTTCTTATCTTTACCATTTATTTTGAATATTCCTTCCATTTGCTATTGCCTCAATACTTCCGTAAGCCCCCTTTCGAGCTGAACGCGGGCCAGGTGGCCTACATAGTCAGGGCTCAATGATTGCTTTTTAGGGAAATCAAGTTCCACCTCACGGGCAACCTCTCCGGCACTTACTTCAAGTAAAGGTTTATCCCTCAGAGATTCTTCAAGGTTGTTCAGGCGTACGAACCTTTTTTTCGTACCGATGATGACTATTCGAATGTCGCCGATTTTATCTTCAGCTTTTTGTAAGAGTATCGTAATGGTGAAGATTGCATGATCAAAGCTCGTCCTCGTCTCTCTGTGATAACTTGAAACCCACCCTTTATCCTTGAAGCTTACCCCGGTGATAAGAGTACCTCTTTTTAAATCGCGATTTTCCACAAACTGACTGATGGGAAAAGATCCTTCCCTCTTTCCGATAAGGGCGACCTCTGCTTCCAGGGCGAGGAGGGGCCCCATGATGTCTGACCAGATGTGAAAGGAAGCAATGCTCCCTCCCACTGTGATCCTGTTTCGCAGGGATTCGCACGAGGACTCCTGCAGGGCTTTAACGAGGATGTGTGCCGGATCTTTCTTCCCGATATTCTTAACGACTTCGGCATAGGTTTGTAAAGCTCCAATTCTTGTGATATTGCCTTCTTTTTTAAAAAAATCCAGATTAAGCCTGCCCAGATGTATCAAGCCTCTAACTCTATTAATCTCACCTTTAAGGATGCTGGTACCCCCGCCGTGGGGCTGGGCTTTATCTAGCATCCCGGAAACCTCCTCCAAACTCTCCGGGAAATACCAATCAATCTCATTCATATTTCATCCTCTGAAAAAAACAGAGACGTCTTAGAGCCTGTAATTTCAACCGGAATAGATATGAGTCCCACCTTTACCTTTTATAGCCTTTCCCAGGGATTCAGGGCAGGTGATTATTGCCTCTTTTCCTCCCTTATCGAGAAAATCAAGCACTGCCTTGATCTTGGGAAGCATACTGCCTGGAGCGAAATGCCCCTCGTCCATATATTTTCTGGCCTGGTTTGCAGTTATCCTTTCCAGAGGTCTTTCATCGGGCGTTCCGAAGTTCAGAAAGACCTTTTCAACGGAAGTGGAGATGATAAAAAGCTCCGCTTTTAATTGAGATGCCAACAGACCGGAGGCGATGTCTTTGTCGATAACTGCGTCCACACCTTCATATTCGCCTCTCTCATTTATAAAAACGGGAATTCCCCCTCCTCCAACCCCGATAACGCAGAAGCCTTTCCTGATCAAAGCCTCAAGGGCATCCTTTTCAATGATCTTTTTTGGCACCGGAGAGGACACAACCCTTCGATAACCCCTGCCGGATTCATATACTATATGCCAGGAGGGATGCTTTTTTCTTACATCCTCGATCTGCTCTTCGGAATAGAAGCCGCCGATCGGTTTGGTTGGATTTGAAAATGCCGGGTCGTTTCTATCCACCTCGACCTGAGTTACGACGGTAACTGCCTTGCGGGAAATGCCTCTTTTATTAAACTCATTGTTTAGAGCCTGCTGCAGTTGATAACCTATTGCCCCCTGCGTATCAGCGACACAGCTTACAAGCGGAACGATATGCATCCCCGCCAGTTCGAAGGCCAGTTCTGATCTTCGAAGAATAAAACCAACCTGAGGGCCATTGCCATGGGTCAGTATGATATCATAACCTTCCTCGATGATATCGACTATGTGCCCCGCCGTTTCACAAATCGCCATGTACTGATCCTGAACAGTCAGGTGATCCTTGTTTTTTATCAAGGAGTTGCCACCAACTGCAATGAGCGCCAGCTCTCCCATTTATCTCCCTCCCATTGTCAGCGTCATGACCGCTTTTGCAGTGTGCAACCTGTTTTCCGCCTCATCATAGACGATTGACCTGGGACCATCGATAACGGAATCTTCGACTTCATTATTTCTGTCTGCGGGAAGCGCATGCATGTACATAACATCCCTGTCCGCAAGCTTCATCATCTCCTCTGTGCATTTCCAGCTTTTATTTTCTTCAAGCAGCTTATCTATATCCTTATCGCTCTTGTTCGTTGTCCAGCTCCCCCAATTCTTCGGAATGACGACATGCGCATCCCTGTATGCTTCTTCCATGCTATGCGTAATGGTCACTGCCCCGCCATGTTTCCCGGCATTCCCCATTGCCTGTTTTATAGCCCAATCAGGGAGCTCATATCCCTTAGGATATCCTATGGTTACGTTCATGCCATACCGGGGAAAGAGCAGCAGCTGTGTTAGAGGGACAGATAGGGGTTTTTTATGGCTCGTCGCATAGGCCCATATAATTGAAACCCTGGTTCCCCTCAGGTCGCCGATCTTTTCACGCATTGTCATGAGATCGGCAATTCCCTGCATCGGGTGATACAGGTCGCATTGTAGATTCATAACAGGCATGGTCGACCATTTTGCAAGCTCTCTTATGTATTCGTTTCCTGAGCCCCAAAAGCAGTTTCTGCACGCGATGCCATGGCCGTATCTTGACAGAATAACCGCGGTATCCCTGGCGCTTTCGCCATGGGCAATCTGCATGGTGCTTGTATCAAGAAAGATGCCGTGGCCGCCCAGCTGTGTAATACCCGCCTCCATTGAATTTCTTGTCCTGGTCGACTGTTCAAAGAACATCAAAAAGACCGTCTTGTACAGAAGGTAAGGGGTAGGCACTCCCATGGAGAAATGCTTTTTCAGATCGAAAGATACATCCAGCAGGGTATCAATTTCTTCCCTGGTCCAATCCTGAAGCGAAATGAAATGCTTACCTCTAAAAGTACTCTGCAT
>CAZPCG010000195.1:2343-4912 GCA_964584875.1 uncultured Spirochaetota bacterium | reverse complement strand
CACAGCCAAGGTGGTTCCCTGTCTATGGTATTTTCGGCAACGATACCGTATAGCCCCAGACCCCGTGAGATATGCAAGCTCTCAAGCGCCACTTCAAAGTGATTTGACGTTCATTGCGGCCATGTCCATATACTCTTAAAGCCTGCCAGGCAATACTATTTGTGATCACAGGATGTGTGATTTACTTCTTGCTGCATGGCACTGAATGTTTACCGCCGCCGGAAACGAGGCTATATGCCTTGGAAAATCCTCGATGAAGAGGTCTATAGCAGTTACACGCCCGCCCAGCCCTGCCGGCCCAATACCGAGCCTGTTCACCTCTTCAAGCCACTCAACCTCAAGTTGGGCCAACCTCTTATCCGGGTTGCGCTCGCCGATCTTCCTCAAAAGCGCCTTCTTTGCAAGAAAGGCAACGTAATCGAAGGTTCCTCCCACCCCCACGCCTATCAGAATGGGAGGGCATGGGTTTGCCCCCGCTTTTCTTACTGTTTCAAGGACGAAGTTTTTTACACCCTCTACACCCTCGGCAGGCTTCATCATCATGACCGCGCTCATATTCTCGGAACCTCCGCCCTTGGGGAGTACCGTTATTTTCACCCTCTCTCCGGGAACGATCTCCGTATGCACAATGGGAGGAGTATTGTCCTCTGTATTTTCTGGTGCATTGAGAGGGTTTCTGACTATCGATTTTCTCAGGTATCCCTCCCTGTATGCTGCTCTCACCCCCTCTTCTATCGCGTCTTTAAGTGAGCCGCCGACAAAAGCAACCTCCTGCCCTATTTCCATAAAAACCACGGCAAATCCCGTATCCTGGCAGATAGGGATGGATTCTTTTTTTGCAATCTCTGCATTTCTTATCAGCTGGTCGAAAATGGCAATCCCGAGCGGTGATTCTTCCCTGTGGTCCCTGCATTCGATGAAGGCTTGCATGAGGTCTTCGTTTATGTTTGTACAGGCATCTATGAAAAGGCTTCTGATTGTTGCTGAAATCTCATGTACATCGATCTCTCTCATAAAAAGAGCTCCATCATACGTACTGTAGCCTCCTTAAGCAAGCCATTTTTCGATGCAGGAATTCGCTCCGTAATCCTCTTTTAAAGCTAAGGCGCACGCCCTCTAAAAAGCTACTTTGTGCGGGCTGGTTTAACAAGCAGGGATTCTCTTAGTTCTTCTCTTCAGAACTCTTTATCTACATCTCCCATAAAACCGTTTTTCATCAAAAGCTGTGTAGCATCTCTTGCTGCCCGGATAATAAATTCGGCATTTTTGTAGAGCTCTTCCTTTTCCATTTTTTTACCTGCAATGCCCTGCTCTATCGCCTTCATTCCAACGGCAGCAGCTTCCCTGGGGAATACCTCCCATTCATCCATGGTGGAGATTATGTAATCCTCACTCAATCCCCTGTCCTCAGCGGTTTTTGCAAGCTCTTTTGCTGCTGCAATGCACATTTCGTCGGTAATGGTGGTGGCTCTCACATCCAGGGTGCCCCGAAAGATCCCGGGGAATCCCAGCGAGTTATTCACCTGGTTTGGAAAATCGCTCCTGCCGGTCGCAACGATCATTGCACCTGCTTCCTTTGCCTCCCACGGCCATATCTCGGGCACCGGGTTTGCACAGGCGAATACGATAGCGTTCTTTGCCATGTTTCGAATCCACTCTTTTTTCACCGTGCCTGGGCCTGGCCTTGAAAGGGCAATCAGTACATCCGCGCCCTTCAACTTTTCCCATATCGGGGCATCGGTCATGCTATCATTTGTGATTTCACAGATCTTCCACTTTTCATATAAAGAGGGATCATTCTTGATGTCGTCTCTTTTTCTGTGAAGCGGTCCCTTTGAATCATACATGAGGCAGTTTCTGGGATTTGCTCCCGCCTTGAAGATCATGTCGGATGTGCGTATATTTGCTGCTCCCGCTCCCATGAAGACGATCTTTGCTTCATCCAGGGTTTTTCCGGCAACCTTCAGCGCATTGTAAAGCCCTGCCAGTGTAACCGCCGCCGTGCCCTGTTGATCATCGTGCCAGACCGGTATCGAACACTCCTTTCTCAATCTCTCAAGGATATAAAAGCACTTCGGCTGTGCGATATCTTCGAGGTTGATTCCACCCAGGGAAGGCTGCAGAAGCTTCACCGTTTCTATGAGGGTATCGGCATCTTTCGTGTCGAGACAGAGAGGAAAGGCATCAACACCGCCCAGGTATTTGAATAGCAGGGACTTGCCCTCCATGACGGGCATGCCGGCAAGGGGTCCGATATCTCCAAGCCCCAGGACCCTCGTTCCGTCTGAGATGACAGCAATTGTATTCCATTTGCAGGTATAATCATACACAAGCTCGGGAGCCTTTTCTATTTCTCTGCAGGCTGCTGCCACTCCCGGGGTATACCAAACGTCAAAGTCGTGGAAATCCCTTACTCTGCACCTGGGGAGTATTGTTATTTTCCCCCTGTAATAGGCATGGAGTTTGGGAGCCAATTCCATAGGCCTCTTTGCCTTTGCCAGCAGTTCTTCTTCGTTGTAATTCATCTATAAATCCTTTTTCTAAAATTTCATGGCACAAGGTTATGAAA
>CAZPCG010000195.1:0-2333 GCA_964584875.1 uncultured Spirochaetota bacterium | reverse complement strand
GTTATGAAAGATATCGAAATATCTTTTATATTTGAAAAATATACCACCTGTAAGCTTATTTTATGTAATACAAAATTTGACCTTGCACCAAAGATGGTCAAGCTTTAAGGAGGATCTAAGATGAGAGATGTTAGAGGCAAGATAAGGTATCTCATGACACCCGGTCCTGTGGAGGTTTCACCCAGGATTCTGAGGGCTCTTTCACATCCGGTAACCCACCACTATGCCCCTGAATTCATCGATCTTTTCCAGGAAACAACAGAGAAACTCAAAGGGGTGTTTCAGACGAAGAAAGACCTCATAATCATGCAGGGAGAGGCGGTGGTGGGCCTTGAAGCCTCGGTTGCAAATATTCTTGATGAGGGTGATAGGGTTTTGGTTCTTGATAATGGGCCCTATGGAGCGTGGTTCGGTATCTATGTGGAAAATCACGGGGGTGAGGTGGTCAGGCTGAAGGAGGATTATACAAAGGCTCTTGACCCTGAGAAGGTAAGGCTGAGACTGGAGAAAGAGAAAAACATCAAGGCCGTTACCCTGGTGCACGTGGATACGCCCGTGGGGATTACCAATCCGGTGGAGAAAATCTGCAGGGCAGCAAAGCAGTTTGACCTCTTAACCATAGTGGACTCGGTTGCGGCCCTTGGAGGAATGGAGATCAGGCCCGATGAATGGGGCATAGATATCTGCATATGCGGTTCCCAGAAGTGCTTTTCCTGCCCCCCAGCCCTTGCGCCCATTTCAGTGAGCAAGGACGCCTGGGAAGCCATGGAAAGAAAGAAAAAGCCCCTCAGAAACACCTATTTGAGCATGCTTGACTACAGAGAAACCTGTCTCAAGAGCGGGACATTTCCCTTCACTCCCTTTGTCTCCGAGGTCTATGCCCTCTATGAGTCCGCCACCGGGATCCTGGAAGAGGGATTGGAAAACGTGTTTGCCCGGCACAGGAGAGTGGCGGAGGCCGTCCGGGACGCTGTCGAGGCAATGGGCCTGAAATTATGGCCTGAGTCCAGAGCATTTGCTTCGGATACTGTCACGGCTGTGAGGGTACCACGGGGAGTAGACGATGAGGAGCTGAGAAGAATCATGGCCGAGGAATATGGGGTGCTCATTGCAGGGGAGGTTCCAGGTTTAAAAGGGGAAATATTCAGAATAGGTCATATGGGGTACAATGCTTATTTGGATAATGCTCTTGTGACCATCGCTGCGCTGGAGAAGTCTTTGCAGAAGCTTGGATTCCCCGTGAAGACAGGAAGCGGAGTTCGAAAGATTCTTGAATACTTTTGAGACTTGATTACTTCTAAAACTTGACTATTTCTCTCACCGCCAGGATTATTTGTTATTTTATTAATGCTGTTGAGTATATGGCTTCTATCCAATCTACTTCCCGATGACCAAAAAAGGAAAGAGGTGGCGGGTAAAAAAAATTACAGAAAAGAGGGAGTTAAAAATGAGAAAAGCTTTAATCGTGATTACGGTGAGTCTCTTTATCGTCGCAACCTTGTTAAGTACAGGATTTGCAATCCCACCTGTTCCAAGCGGGAGATCTCTGAAGGTAGCGGTCGTTGTGCCGGCAAGCGCCACCGATCAGGGCTGGAACCAGATGGGTGTCGATGGTGTGAGAGTTCTGCAGGACAAATGGCACCTGACAGTTGAGATTGCCGAGAACCAGGGATACGGTGATATCAAACCGGTGCTGCGTGACCTTGCCAGAAAGGGATTCGATCTCATCATTGCGCATGCCTCCGGGTACCAGACTGTTGCCCCCGAAGTCGCTGCCGAGAGGGATGTACGGGTGGCGATTGTTGAAAACCCCTCTGCCATTAAGCCGGGGCTGGTTGCCAACTACGAGGGGGAAGCCCAGGAAGGTGCATATCTGGCCGGTGTGCTGGCAGCGCACATGACGAGGACAAAGGTCATCGGATGCGTTACCTCCTCCGAAGTTCCCGACTGGAACAGGATGACAGTAGGTTTTATGGAAGGTATATACTCCATAAATCCGAAAATCAAGTTCCTGTACAATGTAATCGGTGAGGCTGCGTACGAGGATGCTGCCGGAGGCAAGCGGAACACCGAGGCCCAGATTGCTGCAGGCGCAGATGTTATCTTTGGCATGGGCGACGGCGCATCCTTCGGTATCATGAAAGCGTGCGAGGAGAATAAAGCGCGAGATGGCGGAAAGGTGTGGTTCATCGATGTCATCGGGGATAAGTCAGGCATCGATAGCAAGGGGATACTGCTGGGCTCCGTTCTGTGGAAATTCGACGTTGTCTATGAGATGATGCTCATTGACATCTATGCAGGGAAGTTTGGAAGAGATTACCGCCAGACCCTTG
>CAZPCG010000194.1:0-4934 GCA_964584875.1 uncultured Spirochaetota bacterium | reverse complement strand
ATTCCAAGTTTGCGGAGCTCGTTCGATTTCTGAATTCGAATATCTCTCTGTTCAGTTGACATTTTTTGCCCTCTTTCCCTTCACGATTCCCGTTATCCTCGAATGAGGCTCCAGATTCAAATCGCTCACTTTGCCTGCGAGGAACTTATGGTAGGCCAATCCTGCGATCATTGCCGCATTGTCCTGGGTCAGTGATGGTTCAGGAATGTAGGTCACAAGTGATCTTTCCTTGCTGAAGAGCTCTCTGACCCTCGCGTTGTTGGAAACACCCCCTGCCAGTGCCAGGCGGTTGATTGATAAATCCTCACACGCCCACAGCGCCTTGGTGAGAAGTATATCGGTAGCTGCTGCCTGAAAGGAAGCAGCAACGTTGGGGGCCGTGTCTTCAAACCCCACGTTCAAAAACCGCTTTCGCTGGTTGATCACGGCGTTTTTCAGGCCGCTGTAGCTGAAGTTGTACCGGTTCTCCCTGCTGTCAAGCAGTACCCTCGGAAACTGGAAGGCCTTTTCGCTGCCACTCCGTGCTGCTTCCTCGATGGCAGGCCCTCCGGGGTATCCCAGGCCGAGGTGCTTTGCGATCTTGTCAAAGGCCTCTCCGACAGCGTCATCGATCGTACTGCCCTTTATCTCGTATTGCCCGATGCTTTCCGCAATGACGAGGAGTGTATGACCGCCAGATATTACAAGCCCGAGCATGGGGTAGACGACTTCATTGTTGAAATGGACCGAATAGAGGTGCCCCTCGATGTGGTTGATGCCGATGAGGGGGAGGCCAAGGGTGAAGCTCAGGGTTTTTGCAACGATGACGCCTGTGAGAAGCGAGCCGATGAGTCCGGGGAAGTACGTGACAGCAATAGCATCGAGGTCGTTGAAGGATGTGTCTGCATCCTGCAGCGCCTTCTCTATAATGTAGTGAATGACCTCGTGGTGCCTCCTTGAGGCAATTTCGGGAACAACCCCTGCGTACTTCCTGTGGAATTCGTGCTGGGTGGCAGTGACGTTGCTGAGGATTCGAATGCCGTTTTCAACGACTGAAGCTGAAGTTTCATCACATGAGGTTTCTATGCCGAGGATTTTCAATGCGTAACTCCCAGTTACCTTGCCGTTTGATTGCCCGACCGGCTTGTAAACTCATCCGGCCGGACCAGGCTATCTTGAAGTACAGGGTGAAGAAAAAAGTAGCCCGAGGCGCCCGAGAGCGTCAAATTCAATTTCTCACCACTTCAGATACAAAGACAAGTTCTATGTTTTCCTCTTGAAGCAGCGGGAGCTGGTGGCTTAGAACTTCAGGGAGATTTTTACTATGGATGTGTCCAATTCCAACAGCAGTTCCTCGCTGCTTTGCAAGACGTTTCAGAGTTTCAAACTGGGTGTTTATGTAAGAAAAATTATCTTCATTGTCGAGAAAGACATCTCTCTTTGCGGTCTTGAGCTGGAGGTCTGTGGCAGCTTCGTAGGCTCGTGAGCCGGTCGTTGTCAGGCTGTCGACGAAGTAGAGGTTATGCCTCTTCGTGCGGGTAAGTATCCAGGTCATGAGCTCGTAATTCTGCGTCAGCCTCGAGCCCATGTGATTGTTTGTCCCGGCGCTGAAGGGAAGCTCATCAATCATGGCATCTATCTTTTTTTCGATCTCCTCTCTGCTGTCATCCGCAAAAAGGGCGCCTTTACCGGGATTCTTTTCAGGATAGTCAAGCGGCTCCATGGGAATATGGAGCATGACCTCAAATCCTCGACGGTGTAGAATCTGCGCATAGGTGTTTGATTCATCCAGGAAGGGGAGCACGGAGAAGGTTAGTTTGCCCTGGAAGCGGGAGAAATGCTCGAAATTTTCTGAAGGGTATCCAACATCATCGATGATTACCGCAATACGGGGTTTTGGCGTCAGGGGCACAACCGGTTTTGTGGGCTGGGCAGGTTCGGGGGACCTGACTGTCTCGATAGCAGGTTTTTCAGGTGGAGCTTCTTCCCTTCGGAAAATGGGTTTCAGGAGGGCAAGGAGTGCGGCTGCGGAAAGGAGCAGAAGCACCAGCACTGCACCACGTCTTTTATTACCCTTTCTCCTAAGCATCGCCTTCGAGCCTTTTACCCTTTACGTTTACGGGTTAAGATTATTGAAATAACTTGCTCTATTCACTATATTTATACATCGTCAGAAAATAAACAAATTCCCTTGAATTCTTCAATTAGATATATATACTAAAGGGAATGTGTTATATTTGTCATTTAGAGGGGGAGGGTCTCTGTGTCTTAACCAGGATGGAGTGAAATCAAGGGTAGGGGAAAGCTGGAATGGTTAATGATATCAGAAGCAGTCTCAACTACAACTACAAAATAACAGCGCAGAAGTTCAGAGATACCTATCTGAATGCCGAGCGGTTTGGAACAGCGCAGAGCCTGTACGATTCCTCCGAAAGGAATATCAAGACCCTTGAGGACCTGATTGCAATCATCAGGGAGTTGAAGAAAGAGAGAAAGTATGGGCTTGTTGATTCCTACTCGGAGAGCAACATAATCGTGAAGGTCGAGGTGAAGGCCGAAAACCTCGTAAAGGATATAAAAGAAAGAGGTCTCCTGGTTGTCGAGGTGAGCCCCGAGTTTTTGCGAAAGACAAAAGAGATTTTTGACATTTACGATGGAGAGATCACTGTCAGATAAAATTTACTGTTTTTGCAGTCATTGACGAATTGTGCATCTTCCCCGCTATTTTCAATCCCCGGCTCATCTTGCTTCCCCTTGCAGTGTATTCTTGTGTAATTTATAAAATGAAAAGGATGAGCGAGGACCTCGAAAAGATTGTTGAGCTTTTCGCCAAAACTCACAGGGTGGGTGATATTGCCCGCAAGCTCGGGAAGGAGAAGCTCGAGTGCAGCAGGCTCCCCGGCTCAAGCAGAGCGCTGTTTACCACAGCACTCTTTCACAGCATCGACCGGGGCATTGCTCTGGTCACGAAGAATAACCGGGATGCATCCGATTTTTTCACCGACCTGGGTCATTTTACAGATGCCGGCCTTCTTCACCTTTTACCCTCAAGAGAGACACTCCCCTATGATAACTCCGAACCCTACAGAGAAATCACGATACAGAGGATCATTTCCCTTGACGCACTCCTGCGCAGGAAGAGAGGGATTTATGTTCTCCCCGTGCGGACATTCCTCGATTTTTTTATGCCTGTTGATGTCTTTTCCGCAAGCATTCTTGAGATAAAAAGGGGAATGGTCCTTCCTCCGGCGGAGATAAAGGAAAAACTCACACTCCTCGGCTATGAGCGTGAGGACAGGGTCAGTGCCCCGGGCAGCTTTTCGGTGAGAGGAGATATTCTTGATGTTTTTGTCTATGGTGCACAAAACCCCTGTCGTGTTGAGTTGTTCGATGATGTCGTTGAATCGATCAGGGAGTTTTGCCCTCTCACACAAAAGTCACTTGGTGAGATCGAGGGTGTACGAATAATCCCCGCCCGTGAAGTATTCGTCACGCCCCAGGCATCCGGACATCTTGAGGCAATCAGGAACAGTGAAAACGGAGACATTGTTAACCGCATTCTCGAGCTTAAGGCATTCAGGGGCATGGAAAACTATCTTTCTCTCCTCTACAATAATCCGGCTACCATCCTCGACTATACGGGTGAAAATTGCTACTTTCTCTTCGACTCCATTGCCGGCTGCAGAAAGGCTGCAGAATTCTTTGCAGTCGAGGCAAGGCGGCTGTACCAGGAAAAGAGAAAAGAAACCTTCCTGCTTCCCCCTGACCAGATTGCTACAAGCTTTGACTCCCTGCTTCAGGGTATAGTCCATTACGGGTCTTTTTCCCTCCTTGCAAACTCCGGGGACGGCGTCTTCGATTTTCAAATTATGGAGAAAAAAGGGTACAGGGGTCAGATCAGGCAGTTCAGGGAGGATGTTCTGGGGCTGCTTGAAGAAGGCTATACAGTCATCGTGGGCGCAGGTTATGAGGGGCAGACGAAGCGCCTCAGGGAGATATTGAAGGACCTCCTTAATAAGTATGAGCGGTTAAAGGTGCTGACCCTGGATCTGCATGAAGGATTCATTTCGAAGGAGATGAGGCTGGCCTTCATTCTCGACAGGGAAATATTCAACAGGAAGAGACGGCCCGCCGCGAGATTTCTTGATGTCCAATCCAGACCGATCGAGGGAATCCTCGATATTAAGGATGGCGATTACATCGTTCATGTTGAGCACGGAATCGGAATATACAGGGGAATCGAGCGGCTTGAGGCTGGCGGCATGGAGAAGGATTTTTTCAAGCTTGAATACCGGGATGGGGATGAAGTCTTCGTTCCCGTTGACCAGATCAACCTTCTTCAGCGGTACATCGGGTATGAAGGCAGAAGGCCCAGGATAGACAAGATCGGGACAGGTATCTGGAAGAAAGTCAAGGAGCATGTGAAGAAGTCTGTCAGGGACCTGGCCCGGGAGCTGCTTGAGCTTTACTCGGTGCGGGCAAGCCTGAAGGGACATTCCTTCTCCCGGGATACAGAGTGGCAGGCAGAGTTTGAATCGGGGTTCAGGTACGAGGAGACCCCCGACCAGCTCCGAACTGTTGAGGAGATAAAGGTGGACATGGAATCCCCAAGGCCCATGGACAGGCTGGTCTGCGGCGATGTCGGGTTCGGAAAAACGGAGGTGGCCATACGGGCTGCCTTTAAGGCGGTGATGGATGGCAAGCAGGTTGCCGTGCTCGTCCCGACCACGATTCTTGCAGAGCAGCACCTCAACACCTTCACAGAACGCTTTTCCCTCTACCCCATCAATGTTGAGATGCTCTCCCGTTTCAAGACACACAGGGAGCAGCGGCAGATTATCCAGAACCTGAAAAAGGGGCTTATCGACGTGGTGATTGGTACCCACAGGCTCATTCAGAGAGACGTGCAGTTCAAGGACCTCGGCCTTGTCATCATCGATGAGGAGCAGAGGTTT
>CAZPCG010000193.1:0-4962 GCA_964584875.1 uncultured Spirochaetota bacterium | reverse complement strand
ATATATACTTATATAAATTCATGATGAGTGAAATCAATAAGTTAATAATAAAAAATAAACTTGAGAGGGTGAAAAAATGGAGAAAAGCATTGACAGGTTGAGCGTATGCATCGAAACAGTTTTCCCCTACACCATACCCTATGAGGAACAAATTCGGACCTGTGCTTCCCTGGGTTTCAAGGCGTACGAATTCTGGTATCATGATATGGTTCGGGACGGAAAGGGGGGATGGATTGAGAAAGAGAATGCAAAGGATCTGGACGTGATTTATAGGTTGCACCAAGAATTGGGACTCAAACTGGTGACTTTTACCCTGAACTCTCCTCACTGCTTTCACGGAGGCACCCTCGTGGATGATAAGGGTGCTGAAACGATGATGAGAGAGTTAGAAAGACTCATCCCAATTTCACAGAAGCTTGGGGCATTGCAGCTCATCACCTTTGTGGGCTATGAGCAGCCTGATGTACCAAGATCTGAACTGCTGCGGAGGGCCGTATCCGCTTTACGAAAGATGGACCGTATGCTGGAGGGAACCGGCCTCGAGCTCACCGTTGAGCCATTAAGTTGGCCCAAATATAAAGGCTGCCTTCTGCCGACCGTCAAAGACACAGGCGAGTTTCTCAGAGAAGTAGGCGGAAAACATGTTAAGATGCTCTACGATTTCTTTCATATCCAAATCATGACGGGAAACCTTCTCGCCTCACTCCAGGATTATATCGACTATATAGGCCACATCCATGTCTCCGGTGTGCCAGGTCAGCACGAACCTGTGAATGGAGAGATCAATCTTCCCCTGGTTCTCAAGAAGCTCGATGAAATGGGATATAGTGGATACTTCGGCCTGGAATACTACCCACTCAAGGAGCCCGTTGAGTCTCTCAAGGAGACCATAGAGTATCTCGAGGAAGTTGGAAGCTTTGAGACTCTTCAGGTGCTTTCAGAATCTCAAGAGTCTTGAGAATCGACGGTATCCGACAGCGTTATGAGGTACCAGAGAGGAAGTTTCCTCAGCTGTTCAAGCCTACTATGTGCACAACGTTGGTGGTGGCTGAGCCTCCGATGTTGAGCGTGGCAACCCTCTTCGTTCCCTCCACCTGGTACTCGCCGGCTTTTCCCATTACCTGCAGGTACGCATCCAAAAGCTGCCTGACTCCCGTAGCACCAACGGGGTGCCCGCAACCGATCAGACCCCCGGAAGGATTGATGGGGCATTTTCCTTCGAACTCAATACTCCCCTGTTCAATGGCTTTCCATGCCTCACCCGGCTTGGCCAGTCCGAAATGCTCGATCGCGGCATATTCTGTGATGCTGAAGCAGTCATGCGTTTCAATGCAGGAGATTTGCTCCACTCCAGGGATGCCAGCTCTTTCGTAGGCATCGGTGATCGCCTTGCGCGTGTGCGGGAGAACATAGGAGCCCTTTTTTGCCTCCTCGGCCTTGTCATTGAACAGGATGGGTGCAGTGGCGTGACCCCACCCCTGGATACAGGGGATCGTTCCTGCTTTGATTCCGTGGGTCCGAGCATAGTCTTCTGTGAAGCTTTCTGATGCGAGAAAAATCGCTGCCGCACCATCTGTGACTTGAGAGCAGTCGGTGGCACGTATCCTTTTACCGATAACTCTGTTATAGTCATCGGTGCTGCAGGCATGACGTTTGTTCATGTACCAGGTTCGTGTCTGGGCTTTCGGGTTTCTCTTAGCATTTCGATAATTGATCGCAGCGATTTGGGCGAGGTATTCGTATTCTACACCGTACAGTTCATAGTACACATCGTAGAGACGGTCAAAAAGCTTGGGAAAGGGGAACTCTATACCGCGACATTCCTTTTCATACCACCCCGCCATTCCTAAAAAGTCACCCCCGGTTTGTGAGTCCACACTCTTCATGAGCTCCACTCCCACGACGAGAACGAGATCATGAATTCCAGCTTCGATTTCCGCTCTCGCCATCAGTGCAGCAATCGAACCTGAGGCGCAGGCTGCTTCGTGCCTTGATGTCGGTTTTCCCCTTAGTACAGGGTCATAGTTCACTGTGAGAGCCCCAAGGTGGCCCTGCATACTGTAGAGCTCTGCTGCAAAATTTCCCACGTGTATCGATTGAATCTCCCGCGGCTCGATTCCGGTAGCTTCAAAAGCGCCGTCCATAACCTCGTTGATCATGGCCTGGATGCCTTTCCCCTCTCTGGTCCAGTTTCTGGCAAAATCTGTCTGGTAACCGCCGAGCAGATATACCAATCTACTCATCACTGTCTCCTTTTGAGTTAATTTCAATAAGCGATAAGGTATTTGGTGATTTCAGGAATTCTACACCGTCTCCCTTCGGGTAATGACCTCAGATGTTCCGGAACGGGGATATCCTCTTTCTTCATGAGGGCAACTGTCTCTGAAGGGCCGCCGAGCAGATCGACCCATCCTGATGGGGGAAGCCAGGAGAATCCGTAGGACATTACCCTGTCAATTCCATGTATCCCGTCTTCCGTGGGAGTAACTTCTCCTA
Organism: uncultured Spirochaetota bacterium; assembly: GCA_964584875.1. Taxonomy (GTDB): domain Bacteria; phylum Spirochaetota; class B62-G9; order B62-G9; family DRHN01; genus CAZPCG01. The sequence goes on along the minus strand of CAZPCG010000193.1, from coordinate 2,466 downwards.
CCCGGAAGAAGCTGTAGGAAATATATCCCAGAATAAAATGCCTTACCAGGCAAGCTTCTTCACTCTGCTCGGTTTTTATCAGTTTCACAGCCTGCCTGTAGTTTCCGTCATGAATATACTGCTTCGCCTTCTCCACAAATCCTATTTGAGTATTCTCTACAGGACGATACTCGAAGGTGCCCAGGTCCAATACCAATCTTTTCCCGCCCTCATTCTGTCGGTAGAAACCGCCGGGAGGGACCCCCTTCTTACCCAGAATGCCCAGGTCGATCATTTTTTGAACAAAAAGTGGCATCCTGTACGAAGCGTATCGTTCGTCCTCCACCGTTTCGTAGATGTAGCGTAGGATCGCCCTGTACACATCAAGCCCTACCAGATCCAAAGTGGCCAGTGGCGGCATAACCCTCCCTGTATACGGACCGAGAAGACTGTCGACCTTTTCCACGCCGTACTTCTCCGAAAGGATAGCAGCTTCATTCAGAAATTGAAACCCTATTCTGTTACCGGCAAATCCCGGAGTATTAAAGGCCACAATGTTGACCCTGCTAAGCCGTTTCTCGCAAAAATCCCTCACAGCCTTCCGAAGTTCATGGGTGTTCAAAGGGTGAAAGATGAGCTCGTTGGCGGGAAGTCTACTCGGAGGATTGAAAAAATGCGTGCCGAGAAAGTGTTCCTTGAAATCTGCGCTCTGACCTTCGGCCATCTTTTCAATGGAGAGGCAGGAGGAGAGAGTGGATACAATGCTTCCTTTCTTGCGGTAAGTGTCGACGAGTTGGAAATACATTTGCTTCAGTTCCATGTCCTCGGCAACACCTTCCAGAATCCAGTCACATTTCGGGAGTTCACCAGGAATATCTTCATAGGTTAGTGGTTTAAGATAATCTCGGAGCACATAGCTTCGAGCCTGTTTCACCGCATTCTCGATGCCCCGCTGGGCCTTTTCCAGAGACCTGGCGAAGAAGAGGCAGTGGATGTCCGACTGCGCGAATATTCCTCCCGAGAGGGAACCCATGGTTCCGTTGGCACCTATTACTGCGACTTTTCTAATTTTGAGCATGGTGTTTCCATATCAGTTTTTTTTCTTGACAATTTTTTAAAATATAATAATAACATGTCATTATAGGATAATAAGATTATATGATAATAAATTATATGTCAACATTTTTTGGCTTTTTTTAAGTTATTTTTGCATCTAAATGGAGGCAATCGTGGGAAAACTCAGTGGTAAGACAGCGATCGTAACAGGATCGAGTTATGGCATAGGTAAAGAAATAGCCTTTCTTTTCGCCAGAGAGGGAGCAAATGTTGTTGTGAATTGCTCCAAATCAGAGGGAAAAGCGAAACAAGTTGTCAGTGAGATCGAAAAAGAGGGGGGCAGTGCATTTGTGGTAAAAGCGGATGTCGCTGATTCGGAGCATGTGAAGAGAATAGTCAACATCTGCATGAAAACTTATGGTAACATACACATACTGGTGAACAATGCCGGGATTCTGCCATTCGGATCTATCGAGGAAATCACAGATGAAACTTTGGAAAGGGTTTTCAGGGTTAACTTTTTTGGAACCTTCTACTGCTGCAGGGAGGTCGTACCGCTCATGAAGGAAAAGAGATATGGAAAAATCATTAATATCTCGTCGATTGCTGGTCAGAGAGGAGACCACTCTACAGCGCCCTGCTACGGAGCGTCCAAAGGGGCGATGTCGGTGTTCACAAAATCTCTCGCTCGCCAACTCGGTCCATATGGAATTAACGTCAATGCAATTGCCCCTCATGCGATAATCACCCCCATGATGGATTACTGGGATGAGGAGAGGAGGGAAAAGATGAAAGAATCGATCCCATTAAGACGTCTTGGAAAACCTGAGGATGTGGCTGCAACTGCACTTTTCCTCGTGTCAGATGATGCAAGTTTCATCACAGGGCAGATCATCAACGTGAACGGCGGTTACCTGATGGATTCTTAATATGATCACTCCGCAGGGGGAGAAGAACCTATTTTTTTACTTTTCCGATATACATTGCTATATTTGTTATTATATGATAATATGATTATGAGTCCACTATGGAAAAAGATATCGACATGGGGAGCGAGCATCTCTTTATCAATAAGGATAGCCCCGTTCCCTACTACCATCAGCTCAAGCTATACCTGATCAACAAGATAGAATCGGGGGAGTGGAAGCAACAGCAGAAGCTTCCATCGGAGGCGGAGTTCTGCGAGCACTTCAACATCAGCAGGACTGTGGTGAGGCAGGCGATCAAGGAGCTTCAGAATGAGGGATACCTGAGCACGCAGAAGGGGAAAGGGACGTTTATCGCCCGACCGAAGATCACGGCGGGTTTTGTACAGACGCTGACAGGGTTTTATGAGGACATGGTGAAGCGGGGATTAGAGGTAACGACTGAGATCTTGAGTCAGGAGGTTGTGGGGGCGTCGCAGCGGGTGGCGCATGCACTGGGGGTGGA
>CAZPCG010000192.1:0-4969 GCA_964584875.1 uncultured Spirochaetota bacterium | reverse complement strand
TACCCCACCGCGATAACAGGCAGCATCGGCGTTATCGTGTATAACTTTAATATCAAGGAGCTGATGGACAGGTTTGGAGTTGAGTATGTCGCCATAAAGTCGGGTGAGCACAAGGACGCCATCTCTCCCTTCAAACCGGTCGACAGGGAAGAGATAGCCTGGATGCAGGGCATAGTCGATGCCATGCTGGAGCAGTTTATTGAAGCGGTCGATAGAGGACGGGAAAATCTCACCCGTGAGGATGTGAAGAAGCTTGCCAATGGTCAGGTACTGATTGCACGTGAGGCGCTCGAGAAAGGGTTGATCGATGAGCTGGGGTATTTCGAAGATGCCGTGCGGGTTGTTTCGGAAAGGGCCGGTGTGTCCTCACCTGTCATTGTTGAGTTCCAGCGGGAGAGGAGCCTGCGGGATTTGATCGGAAGGGTTGCTGTTACGCTGCCTCGATCGCTTCTGAGGAGGATGCTTCTTGAGGAGGCGCTTTTCCGAAGTACCGGTATGCATCCATTCGAGGTATACTACCTTTGGGAGAATGGACTTACGGTGCTGCAGTGAGCGGGCATAATGACGTGCAGCAATCGGTTATGTAAAAAGTGTAAGATTGCGCTTTTCTTTGTAAAACGCCTTTGAGAAAGAGAGTCTATGCAATGAAACGTTTATGGTTGGGCATTACTCTTTTACTCCTTCTGCTCCCATGCTCCATGACCCTTGCCCAGCAGATACCGGGCTCCCAGTACTTCTATCTTGGGAGCGGCATCAGCTATTTTCCCCTTGGGGCAAGCGGTGCGGCTGATTTTATGAAGATGGAAGGAAATCTCTACAACCCGGCAAGTTTTGCCGACACGAAGAGGATCACTGCCGATCTCTCAATGGGAGGATTTGGTGGAGATAATTTCCTGGTGAATGTCCGTGGCAGCTTTCCGACAAACATCGGCATAATGACCGGCAATTTTCTTGCGCTCACCTCTCCTTCCGGGGCAACTGCAGGGGATGTTTTCGGTGTAAAGGGAACATTCTCGAAGGCGATCAGTGAAGAGTGGCTCTTCGGAGCGGGGGTTAATCTTGGATATGCAAGTGGCGGCCCCCAGACGGATATCTACGCGTCCCTCGACCTTGGTACCATCTACAGGAAGAAGGTCGATGGCACCGGGATCGGCTTCTACGACCATTCGGTGGGCCTCGTTTTGAGAAACGCCGGGAAGAACATCTCCTACGCCGGGTACGATGCCTTCCCTCCCTTTGCGGTAGATCTGGGTGGTAAGGTGGAGGTGGCACGCAAGGGGATATACCGTGCACGGGTTGGTTCACACCTGATGGTGCCCTTCAATCCTCCGCACCTCTTTCTCGGTGCGGGGGTGGAGAACATCTTTTTCGATATGGTGAATGTGAAATTGGGACTTAACCTTGGCATAGAGGATATCAGCCCCTTTTCCTTCGGGCTTGACCTCAACTTCGATCTTGAGGATACCGGTGTCCAGTTCTCTTATTCCCTCCTTCCAACCAGGTTCAGCGGGCAGAGCCAGGTTGTGCACAGTGCCGGGCTCAGCGTGGCTTTTGGTACCTACGATAAAAAACCACCTGAGGCTGTGGTGAAGGTTGAGAATCTGTATTTCTCCCCCAATCATGACGGCATCAACGACAGGGCGAAGTTTGCTATACAGATAAATGACAACACCATGGTTTTCGGGTGGAAGTTCGATATCCTGGACCAGGCCGGCAGGCCGGTGAAATCTTTTGAGGCACAGGACGTGAGAAAGATAAGAAAAATGACCGTTATGAAGTATTTCAACAGGATCTTCTCCAGGAAGCAGGAGGTAGAGATACCGAAGTTCATCGAATGGGACGGAGAGGACTCGAAGGGGAATGTAGTTCCAGATGGCACCTACACCTATGTGCTAACCGCCTGGGATGAGAACAACAACAAAACGGTGACGGAGAAAGGAACTCTGGTTGTTGATAACGTGATCCCGATTGTGCAGTGCAGGGCAGACGAACTATTGTTCTCGCCAAACGATGATGGCGTGAAGGATACGCTTACTTTCACCATCAAGAGTGCAAATATAGAACCCTCCGACAGGGTCATCATACGAATAGCGGACAAAAAGGGGAATGTCGTCTACGAGGATTTGCGCGAGGGACCTGTGGGAGAAACTTTCGTCTGGAACGGGAAAAACCGGAGTGGTGCACCGGTTCCCGATGGGAGCTACCGGTTTTCAATCGCGGCTTTCGACAGGGCGGGCAATAAGACTGAATCCACTGTCGATGGTATCATCGTCAAGACAGAATATGAAAAAATTTCTGCCACCCCATCCCTGAGAGCCTTCTCTCCGAATGGTGACGGTTACTACGACATCAATGATATCAGGCTGTTTACAAGCAGTAGAGAGGGGCTTTTAACCTGGGAGCTGTCCATACTGAACGAAAGTGGTACGGTGGTTCGGGAGTACAGGGGGGAGAGGCTCTTTCCCGATGTTATAAGCTTTGACGGGAAGGACCTGAATGGGAAGATACTCTCCGACGGGCTTTACACAGTGAGATTCCGGCTCCTTTTTGATAGCGGGAACCACCCTGAATCTTACTACAAGTTCTTGAGGATTGACAACACCCCGCCAAGGATCGTTGTGGAGTCGAGCATTCTGGCCTTCTCCCCGAACGGTGACGGGGTACAGGACACGATGAACATCCTCCATGATATAGTGGCAGGAGAGGGGGATGTATTCGGGGCGAAGATAGTCAACGCTGCAGGAGCTACCTTCAAGACCCTCAATTTCGGGACTGCCCCGCCAAAGGTGGTTGTATGGGACGGCATGGGCGATAACAACACACAGCCTGTTGAGGGCACTTACACCTACATCATAACGGGCAGGGATGAAGTTGGTAATTCAACAACTGCAAGCCTCGGCCCCATCAAGGTCGTCACCGGGTTTGAAGAGATCTCTATAGAGCCTGATGAGTTTGCATTCTCACCCAACGGTGATGGGATAAAGGAGCAGGTCACTTTTAAGATAAATGCGAGCAGCAGGCAGGGCATTGTAGAGTGGAAGCTGAATATAATAGATAAGAACCAGGAGGTTGTGCGATCTTTCAGTAACAGGGATATGGGCATTTCACTTCCGACTGACATTGTGTGGGATGGCAGGAATACGCCCGGCACAATGGTACCCGATGGCATCTACACTGCGACGCTGGGCATATTGTACGATACAGGAAACAATCCGATCTCCAAGCCAAAGGATGTTAAGGTCGATGTCCGACCCCCCGGGATAGAGGTATATGTCAGAGACCTGAACATCTCGCCGAACGACGATGGATCCAAGGAAACCATGGTAATTTTCCAGAACATCCGTGGTGAGGCTGATGACCTGTATACGGGTGAGATCGTTGATTTTGACAGAAAGGTGGTGAAGAGCTTTGCATGGCGGGGGGCGCCCCCGGTTGAGATCGTCTGGGACGGGCGTGATGAGAAAGGGACCCCGCTGAAAGAGGGCCTGTACACCTATACCCTCAGGGGCCAGGATGCTGCGGGAAACAGGGCTGAAAAAACGGTCGCCAATATCAAGCTGACAACAACCTACGAGAAGGTCAGCATTGTGGCCTCTGAAAAGGGTATCTCCCCCAACAACGATGGGCATTACGATTCAGTCAGCTTTAAGCCGAGCGTTTCATCGGATAAGAACCTCATCACCTGGTTCCTCGATATTTACAACTCTCAGGGCCAGATCGTACGGACTATCAAGGGAACAAAAACTCCTCCACCGACCCTGACCTGGGATGGGACTGACAACAGTGGTGCACTTCTTCCAGACGGGGATTATACCTTCGTGATGGGCCTGATCTACGAGAGTGGAAACCACCCCACAAGCGGTCCCATCGCCATCACCATCGATACCACACCCCCCGAATACCAGTTTGTTGTGTCCCCGAAGCTCTTCTCCCCCGACGGAGATGGAGAGGCTGACACGATGTACATCAACGTCGATCTTTACGACAGGAGTGGAATTGCAACCTGGGAGATCACCCTATACAGGGTTTGGGACGGGAAGATAGACAGGGCAGCTCCCTTCAAGAGGTTTTCAGGGAGCGGGAACTACAGGGATACAATACGCTGGGACGGATACTCAGATCCTGTGCAGATGCCTGCAGGATTCAAACCTCCGGATGATATCACCTACAGGAAGGTGGGTACAAAGTGGGCCGTTCTTGTGGATTCCGCAATCAGCTACGTTGCTGAACTCGTCGCATCCGATAGGTACATGAACACGGTCAAGGTTCAGCGGGACTACATGACGGACATACTGGTTATAAGGACGCCCTACGGTTTAAAGATCATGATTAACAGCATACAGTTTGAGTTCGACAGGGAGGACCTCCTGCCGCAGAGCTATGAAATACTGAAAAGATTGATCCAAATTCTGGAGAAGTTTCCCGGATACAAGGTGAAAATCGCGGGGCACACGGATTGGATCGGCAGTGACGAGTACAACCAGAAGCTTTCCGAGCGAAGGGCCTTTTCTGTATACCGCTACCTTGTAGCCAACGATGTGGACAAGGAGAGGCTTTCCACTGAGGGACGGGGCGAATCTCAGCCCATCGACACGAACGATACGGAGCAGGGGCGGGCAAGAAACAGGAGGGTGGAGTTCTACCTCACTAAGTGAAAGGTATACCTTCTCGAAGGATTGAGGGTAGGGGCAGGTTTCGCAGGAGCAGTGGTGCATGTACAGGAGACCTACAATCGTTGCAATGGACCTTGAGGGGGTCCTCGTTCCTGAGATCTGGATAGCGGTTGCGGAAAAAACAGGGATACCGAAGCTAAGGCTCACAACGAGGGACGTGGCGGATTATGATGAGCTCATGAAGATGCGGCTGAAGATTCTCGAGGAGCGAGGAATCGGGCTGAAGGACATTCAGGCCGTCATCGATTCGATCGAACCGCTGCCAGGTGCAGTGGATTTTCTGCGCTGGGTACGTA
>CAZPCG010000191.1:0-4982 GCA_964584875.1 uncultured Spirochaetota bacterium | reverse complement strand
GTATTGTTATATTTCCTTTTCTCCCAAGCAGGAGCATCCTGCCTGTGCCCTCCCGCCTGAGAAATGCATTAAGCGAGACCAGATCGGATGCCCTTGATATGGAAAAAACCGAATGACGAATGGCGCCGATGTTTGAGAGCTCAAAAATATCCTTTACAGTGAAGTTGCCCCACATCGGGATGCTGCTGAAGGGGACATTCCGCGGGAAACCGGGGAACTGGTCGTGAAGTTTTTCGTCGAACAGTATGAGATGGCAGCCCTGCATTTATCCCTTATATTACCATACCGGAAGTGATCTGTAAACAGATTAAGAATTTTTGCAAACTAACTGTTGTATTTTTCAACAAGCAGGGTATAATATAATGAGGTGACAGGGGACATAAATGGAACAGTTTCATTACCCCCTTGAGGAGCGGGTTTTTCACATCGATCATGAATGCTACATCATCTACCTGGGTTCGGACAGGAGAGATGAAAGGCCATTTCTCAGAATCGGTAACTCACCCCGGCTCACCAGGAAGATCGTAGAGAACATCTACAATATCATTGTAACCGATTCCATCACAGGTGACCCAACCCTCGAGCCTCTCAACATCACTGCAGAGGAGATTCGCAAAAGCCGCTACGTGGGCGATACGAAAACCATAGGCAATTTCATCGACCTCCTCCACCGTCTCGATGTGAAAAACGGCAACGTCGGCACCTTCGAGGAGATAAAAGCTGCTCATGACAGGGCAGAGGCATTCTTCTACGATGATGGGAACATACGCCTGTTCTACGACCAGAAAATACTCTTCGATCTTTCAAAGAGGGAAAAAAAGGACCTCCACTCCGTGGAAAGATCGAGCTGGCTGAAAGGTCTTCTGGGAAAGAACCCTCTCAGGTACAGACCGGATGACTTTCAACGCCCGGGCTTTTTTCTCATGAGAGGCTGCCCCGCCCTCTTTGATAAGGGAAGGCTTTTGTGCTTCGGCCTGACCGATGATTACCCCCTCACATTCGCGATGGCGGGAATTGACCCGGACATGATCGATACCCTGATTACCGATGAGCCTGGGGGGTACCTTTTTACGCTACTCAAACGAAAAGGGACCAGGGGTGAGCCAATCAGAGTGCTTGGGGAGAACTCTCCATTATGCCGAAGCGCGGTCACCCTCCTCAAGAGCAGCAGGCTGAAGGATCTTGCTGCCGAGATTGAAGGGTTCAAGCAGGGGACCCGAAAAACCGCCCTCGATTTCAGGATTGAAAAACTTACCAGTGGCTACCTCATAGAGCACAAGCTATTACCCTGGCCCCTGGTTTTTTCAAGCGATTCGGGAAAGTTCAAAAACTCCCTCGTCGTCAATACCGCCCGCAAGATGATATTCCCTCCCGTGGAAGCACACAGGAACTCCCTGAACTGCCCCGAGGGAATCCTCCACCGCTTCCTCGGTGACGAGCCCCACGGTAATGAACTCCTCCAGGCCTATCTGAGAGACGTGATCTTCTCCACCTCAGTCCTGATGTCAGAAGATGAATCCCTTCTGGCAGGGTTTCTTCAAAAGCTATTGGAGGCGGTTTCAGGCGGGGAAAAATCGACTCCCTTCTTGGAGAGGGTAAAGCTACAGATCAAAAGGGTAACACCAAACCCGAAGAGGGCGATTGCCTACCTGCTGAGCAATGCGGGGGAGATATGCTCCCTCTTCCTTAAGCAGGGAATGGGGGATGTTGAGGGCGTCATGGTGCTTGCCGATGCGAGAAAGGCGGTTCAAAAGTGGCTGGGTTCTGCAGGAAGGATCGATATCCATCTCCCCCTTATTGCTGATGCGTTCAGCGGAAAGGGGCGCTTTTCCATCCTCTACAGGCCCCTGAAGCGTTCGCTGACGAAGAGTGACTGCGATCTCTCAATGGATACGCTGCATTCAGTCGAGGAATACGAGCGAAAAAAAGAGCAGTTCTTCGAGCAGGAGCTTCGCAGGCTGACTGCTTTGATAGAGGAACTATCGGCGCCGCCTTCAAAGAAAGCCATGGTAGTGCCCGCAGAGGCTATGGCAGGTGCGGAGGCTGCACTGCCGGAAACGGGAAAAAAAGCGGTTATAGCTCCGGGAGGTAGAGTTGCTGCACGGAAAGGGGAAATAACTATTTCCGGAATGAGGAGGCTCTTCGCTGCTAGAAGGAAGGGAAAGGAGCAAAAGAGAGCAGCGGTACAGGAAGAGAAGGAGTATGAGGGGGCAAGGGTGTACCCACCAGCAAGGAGAAAAGTGGCGGGTGCAAGACTCTGGATAATCCTCCCTGTTGCAGCGGTCGTTCTTGCGGCTTCTCTGCTCTCCCTGTACCTGATTTTGCCTGGAACAAGAGCCAGGAAAGAAGCCGAAGTGGGCGCACCGGTCGAAGCTGAAGTGAGAGCACCGGTCGAAGCCGGGGGGCCTGAAAAGGGGAAGGAGGCCGTTTCGGCAGAAGAAGTATCCGGGGAGCCCCCACAGGAAGCAGTCGAGACCGTGGCTGGGAAGAGCGCAGCCGAGTGGGAGGAATTCCTCGCCGAAAAGGGTATTCCCCACAGCACACTTACCGGGCAGAGAACCGTTCTTTACAGGGGAACAATCGAAATCACGGTCCTCGACATTTTAATCCTGACCAACAGAATCGCCGTTAGCAACGGGTACCGTACCCTCCAAAGCAGGATGGCTGGAAAGGACCCGGACTGGATCTACCCCGGAAACCTCTTCATGCTCCCCGACGGTACACGCTACACCGTCGTAGGAGGGGACACCATGTGGTATATAGCCCACCGCTTCATCATCCAGAGCCTTGAGACTGTCTGGGATCGCTATACTGCTATAGGAGAGAGCATCGAAAGCGGACAGCTCAGTGCCGATGAAAGAAACAGGCTTGCTTCCGAGCTTGAGATGATAAAGGGAGAATGCTACAGCGAAAACTTCAGGAGAGAAATCGATAAAAAACTGGAAAAATTAAAGGCAAGCGAAGGGTAAATATCCTGCAAATAAACTTTACCTGAATATGGAATTTTCGGCTGCTTTGTGCGCACATTTATCTTTACAAACGGAGCAAATTGATTTAATATTTTTTTACCCGGCAATAGTAAAAATTTTATTCTATTTTATGACTGAATAAGTCGGAAAGGAGAAATATATGCCCGGAGAATTACCTAAAAGCCCAAATGTTTTTCACCCCACACGACCCTCTGCTGTCGGGTCAAGGAACAGCCTGGCCCAGGAGGGGAGAATCCTCAATGAGGAGGCACAGCGTATCGTTGAGGAAGAAACAGAAAAGATACTGAAAGAGGTGCAAGTCAAACTACCCAAGGAGGTGCTTGATGAGCTTGAGATTATGGGGGGCCTGAGGCAGAAGCTGTACAACTACTTCAACCAGAACTACCAGAACATGTTCAACCGCTTCATCGTCACCTCCGAAGATGAGATGGTGAAAAAGGTCCGCAACTTCATCGACAGGGAGGAATCCAAAGCCCTCGCCCGCTATACGCCCAAAGAGATTGCGGAGATGCTCGACCAGATCGCAGGTGCCGAGAAGTTCAACACCGGTGAAATCGAAAAGTCCATCGTAAACATGTACGGCCACCTGCAGGGGCACATACAGAGGGGGCTCAACGATCTGGAGAACGATACCAACGCTCTCCTCAGGCAGAAGACCGATGTGGGCGCCTTCATCAGGGGTCAGAACGCATATTCCATAGTGAAGTGCTCCTTCAAGGATAATGCGGTAAAGCCGAAAGTGGTCAGCGATGTAAAGCTCTCGATCAACATACTCGACTCGGAGCTCATCAGTCCCATCTTCCAGTACCAGGCCACGGTGGAGTACATCATCAAGGATCAGATTTCCCGCACTATCATGGACATGATCGACCGGGAGATCGAAAGATTCAAGGCCCAGCTCGTAGACGAGGGGAAGGAGGAGCTGTCCGACGGTGAGATCATGTTCGAGAAGATGAAGAGGGTTCCAAGCTTCACCGACGATGAAAAAGAAGATGATAAATCTCGCCGTTACACCTTCCTCGCAAAGAGCCTCATGGATAAGATCGAGGGCCTGAGGGCAGAGATCGACCACAGGGAGTTTGATCCTCTCAACATCAGGGAAAATTTGAAGAAGATCGTCGATATCGAAAACATCCGGAACAGGGGCTTCAACACCTCGCTCAACTCCCTCACATCGATCCTTGACACGAGCAAGATGGGGTACCAGTACGTTGAAAACCTCAAGAACGCGAGGGAATTGATACTACGGGAGTATGAGGACACGGACCCCGCCAATCTCCCGGATGAGCGCTACCAGATCCGCCTGAAGTACTACGATCAGGCACAGCTCCTTGAGGAGCGGGCAGTCTACGACAAGCAGATAGAGGAGTACAAGAAGGAGATCGAGCACCTCTACGATGTTGTGCAGATCGTCTACCGGAACAACAAGAAGGTTTGGCGGGTGAATGACTTCGAAGACATAGCGAAGAAGGCAAAGGGCAAGATAAAGAGAAAGATCAAGAGCAAGACGGGCGATCCCCTCTACGAAGATCAGAAGAAGACCTGGAATGAGATCATGTCCCTCAAGGCGGGTCAGACAGATGTGGAGAAGCTGAACGAGACCTACCTCTACGAAAAAGAGCTGTTGAAGAAGATGCTCAAGCGGTCGAAGGACATCGTACTGAAGATCTACGGGTTCAGCAACCCGAAGATGAGGGTGTTGCTCGATGAGAGGTCCGACTTCCTCATCAGGGAGTTTGATGCTTTCGATTACAAGATCAACCCATACCACATCCAGCCTGGCCTGTTAATGGATGTTGACATAACGAGCATCAAGCGCAAGAAGTTCACCCTGAACGGTATGGCCAATGTTCTTAACGAGTTCCTCTTTGGCATCTCGAAAGGGTTCTCCGATGCTGCCTTCGCCTCCTTCAAGAGGAGAAGGTCGACGATGCGTGAGGATATTACCCAGAGCTTTGGAGCGGAGCAGCCCGTTGATGAAGCCCATCTCAC
>CAZPCG010000190.1:4573-4997 GCA_964584875.1 uncultured Spirochaetota bacterium | reverse complement strand
CGGCCGGGGACCGGGCCCCCCCCACAGGCCGCCCCCGGGGGCAGAAAAACATGGAGGTTTTTCTGCCCAATGATACAAACTTTTGGAGCAAGACCGTTGACAAGAGGGTTTAGTAATCTCCCAACAATTGAGAACCAAATATGACTCGTTGTGTTATCTATTCCAGGGTCTCCACCGAAGAGCAGGCGGGCAAAGAGATAAGCTCCCTTGATAGCCAGGAAGATTTACTTCTCCGCTACATCGAGCAGCGAAATAAAAACGGCTATGAGCTTGTTGCAATCTATCGGGAGGAGGGTATATCTGGAACAAGCATCAGGAATCGTCCCCAGCTACAACAGTTGCTCCTCGATGCCCGGCAGGGGAAGTTTGACCTGGTTCTGGTAACGGATTTAGACAGGATCGGCCGCAACCTGCGGGATTTTTT
>CAZPCG010000190.1:3715-4563 GCA_964584875.1 uncultured Spirochaetota bacterium | reverse complement strand
TGAACATGTGGGAGATATTCAAGGAGAACAACGTCAAGTTTATCGCTATCAATCAGAACATCGACACCTCCACCATTACAGGGGAGGCCCTTATCCAGCAGTTGATGGTGTTTGCCGAGCTTGAGAGCAAGATGAACCGGCAGAGGGCTATCCAGAAGAGGGAGTTTGAGATCACGAAAAAGGGGAAATGGTACGGGGGGACGAACCCTCTGGGGTATGGGTCAATTTTATTTTTGACCTTTACCTTGAGGAAGGAAAGCTGGGGGCGGTGGCTCATCGGCTCAATGCGTCGGGGTACCGAACGAGGAAGGGCAAGCTCTTTTCCAAAGAGGCAGTGAGAACAATTCTTCGCAACCCTACATATCTGGGGCTGGTTCATTTTAACGGGCAACCATTTAAGGGGGAGCACGAAGCGATTATAGAGAAGGAAAAGTGGGAGCGGGTACAGGGGTTGCTTACGGTTAATCATAAGCTAAGGAAATCCGCCATCAAGAAGAAGTACTCGTTTCTCCTTCGGGGGTTGGTACGGTGTGGGGAGTGCGGGAGTATTATGACACCCAAGCCGGCAAAGAGCGGGCGGTATCTGTATTACTCCTGCACCCAGGCCAACCGGTTCGGCCATTCTATGTGTGGGATCAAGGAAGTTTCTGCACCCGAGCTGGATGGAGCGGTGGTCTACGGATTACAACAGATCAGTATGAAGGACGACTTCATCGAGAAAATGGTTAAGAGAGCGAATCGGGTTTCCAGGGAGGAGATAATTCCCCTTCAAAAGAAGAAAGAAGGAATGGAAAGTGAATTACAGGAGGTTTCAGGGAAGATCAGGACGTTCATCGAGGCCCTAAAAG